>JASHRZ010000718.1 GCA_030037055.1 Alphaproteobacteria bacterium | reverse complement strand
ATCGTCGCGCGCGGCCATGACGAGGCCACCGTCAGTGCCGTCTGGCGCATGCTCGACCGCGCCGAGTACAAGCGCCGGCAGGCGCCGCCCGGGGTCAAGATCACCCGCCGCGCCTTCGGGCGAGACCGGCGCTATCCCATCACCAACGGCTTCCGGGACACGGCGCCGGCTCCGGATCCCGGCGAGACGCCGCGCGCACCGGTGCCTTGGGCGACCTGACCGCGCGAGTGGAATTTCGGGCGGCGTGGACCGGTGCCGAGGAATCTGCTACCCCTGCCGCAGCATTCACCAACCCATCCAAGGCCGTGCCGCTCGTTCTTCACAATACGCTGACGCGCCGCAAGGAGGTCTTCGCGCCGTTGGACGCAAGACGGGTCCGCATGTATGTCTGCGGCCCCACCGTCTATGATCTCCCACATATCGGCAATGCACGGCCGGTCATCGTCTTTGACGTGCTCTACCGGTTGTTGCGGCGCCTCTACGGCGCCGCGCATGTGTGCTATGCCCGTAACATCACCGATATCGATGACAAGATTATCGCCCGCGCCAAGGAAACCGGCGAGCCCATCCGCGACCTCACCGAGCGCACAGCCACGATTTTCCATGAGGACGTCGCCGCGCTCGGCACGGTTCCGCCGGACATCGAGCCGCGTGCCACCGACCACATCCCGCAGATGATCCGCATGATCGAGACGCTCATTGCGTCGAGACACGCCTACATCGCCGATCATCACGTGCTGTTCGCCGTGACGAGCATGAGCGATTATGGCCGTCTTTCCCGCCGCTCGCGCGACGAGATGATCGCTGGCGCCCGCGTCGAGGTCGCGCCTTACAAGCGCGATCCCGCGGATTTCGTGCTGTGGAAGCCGTCGGCGCCAGACCAGCCGGGCTGGGACAGCCCTTGGGGGCGCGGCCGGCCGGGCTGGCACATCGAATGCTCGGCCATGTCGGAAGCGCATCTAGGCGAAACCTTGGACATTCACGGTGGCGGCATCGACCTTATCTTTCCGCACCACGAGAACGAGATCGCGCAGAGCGTCTGCGCGCATGGCGGTCGCCCTTTTGCGCGTTATTGGCTCCACAACGAATTCGTCGTCGTCGAGGGCGAGAAGATGTCAAAATCGCTCGGCAATTTCCTCACCATCCGCGACGTGCTCGCTGAGGCGCCGGGCGAGGCGGCGCGCTATGCCATGCTGATGAGCCATTACCGCGATCCGCTCGACTGGACCGCCGACCGGCTGACCGAGGCAAGGCGCGCGCTGGACCGCTTCTATCTGGCGCTGCGGCAAGCCGAGGCGCCGGTGCCCGCGGCGGGCGACGCGCCCCAGGGGGTCCGCGCCGCGCTCGAGGACGACCTCAACACGCCGCTCGCGCTGGCGGCGCTGCATGACGCGCTCGGCGCGCTCAACAAGGCGGGCAATACAGCAGAGAAGGCGCGGCTCAAGGCCGAGCTCCTGGCCGGCGGCGCGCTGCTCGGGCTGCTGCAACAGGACCCGCAAGCTTGGCTTCAGGGCGGCGGCGAGGCGTCCGAGATCGACGCGCTCATCGCCGAGCGCAACGCCGCGCGCAGGGCGCGGAATTTCCCTCGCGCCGACGACATCCGAACGCGGCTCGCGATGAGAGGAATTGTGTTAGAAGACAAGCCGGACGGCACGACCGATTGGCGGCGCGCGACCTAGGCCGAAGAAGATGGGAATTTCACACGCCTCTCTCCCTGACCCTTCCCCTCAAGGGGGGCGGGGACTATGGGTACGCGCTCGAAACTGCCTCTGCCCCCTCGAGGGGAAGGGAAGGGTGGGGGTATGACCCGCGAGCGCCTCTATCTCTTCGACACCACGTTGCGCGACGGGGCGCAGACGCAGGGCGTCGATTTCAGCATCCTGGACAAACGCACCATCGCGGAGGCGCTCGACCGCATCGGCGTCGACTACATCGAAGGCGGTTGGCCCGGTGCCAATCCGACCGACACCAGCTTCTTCGCCGCGTCGCCGGCGTTGGCGCGCGCCAAGCTCGTCGCCTTCGGCATGACCAAGCGCTCCGGGCGCAGTGCCGCCAACGACCCCGGCCTTGCCGCCGTGCTCGACGCCAGGGCGCAGGGGACCTGTCTCGTCGGCAAGAGCTGGGATTTTCATGTCAGGCTCGCGCTCGGCATCGCGCTCGAGGAGAACCTCCTGCTCATCCGCGAGTCGATTGCGGCGGCCGCGGCGAAGGGTGGCGAGGCGATGTTCGACGCCGAGCATTTCTTCGACGGCTACAAAGCCAATCCCGATTACGCCATCGCCTGCCTCAAGGCGGCCGAGGCGGCGGGCGCGCGCTGGATGGTGCTGTGCGACACCAATGGCGGCACCTTGCCGCACGACGTCGAGCGCATCGTTGGCGAGGTGGTAAAGCGCGTGCCGGGCGAGAAGCTCGGCATCCACGCCCATAACGATACCGAGAACGCGGTCGCCAACAGCCTTGCCGCTGTCCGCGCCGGGGTGCGCCAGGTTCAGGGCACGCTCAACGGGCTGGGCGAGCGCTGCGGCAACGCCAATCTGGTCTCGCTGATCCCGAGCCTGATGCTGAAGCCCTTCTATGCCGAGCGCTTCGAAACCGGCATCGACGAAGAGAGCCTCCGGCATCTGACCCACCTGTCGCGGCTGCTCGACGAGCTTTTGAACCGTGCGCCCAACCGGCATGCCGCCTATGTCGGCGCCGCCGCCTTCGCCCACAAGGCGGGGCTGCACGTCTCGGCGGTCGAGAAGGATCCCCGCACCTACGAGCACATCCCGCCCGAGACGGTGGGCAATCAGCGCCACATCCTCGTCTCCGATCAAGCTGGCCGCTCCAACATTCTGTCGCGGCTGCGCGAGGCCGGAATCGATCTCGACCCCCGGCATCCCAAGGTGGAGCGGCTGCTGGAGGAGGTGAAGCGGCGCGAGTTCCAGGGCTACGCCTATGACGGTGCCGAGGCAAGCTTCGAGCTGCTGGCGCGCCGCGCGCTCGAGAGCGTGCCGGAATATTTCAGGCTACAGAGCTTCCGCGTCATCGACGAGCGGCGCTGGAATGCGCGCGGCGATCTCGTCACGCTCTCCGAGGCGACGATCAAGGTCGAGGTCGGCGGCACGATGTTGATGACCGTGGCCGAGGGCAATGGCCCGGTAAACGCGCTCGACACGGCGCTGCGCAAGGCGCTCACTCCGGTCTTCCCCGAGCTCGAGAGCATCCGCCTCACCGACTACAAGGTGCGCATCCTGACGCCGCAGGACGGCACCAAGGCGCTCACCCGCGTCATGATCGCCACCAGCGATGCCGGGGAGACCTGGTCGACAGTTGGCGTCTCCACCAACGTCATCGACGCCTCCTACAACGCGCTCCACGACAGCCTCACCTACAAGCTCTGGCGCGCGGGGCGGCGTTAGCAATGGCGGGTTAGCCATGGCGGGCACCGACCGGCGCCGCCTGCCGGCGAGCGGAGGACCCGCGATCATCCTGGTCGAGCCGCAGCTCGGCGAGAATATCGGCACCACCGCGCGCGCCATGTACAATTGCGGCTTGACCGAGCTTCGGCTGGTGAAGCCGCGCGACGGCTGGCCCAACAAGAAGGCGACCGCCGCGGCAAGCGGCGCCGACACGGTGCTGCGGCAGGCCCGCCTCTTCGACAGCGTCGAAGCGGCGATCGCCGATCTCCGCCATGTCTACGCCGCCACGGCACGGGACCGGTATATGGTCAAGCGCATCCTGACGCCGCGGCGCGCCGCGGCCGAAATGCGGCAAGTCCTGGCGGCGGGCGAGGCCAGCGGCATCCTGTTCGGTCCCGAGCGCACCGGCCTCGTCAACGACCATATCGCGCTCGCCGACACCGTGCTCACGGTGCCGCTCAACCCCGCATTCTCCTCGCTCAATCTGGCGCAGGCGGTGCTGATCGTGGGCTACGAATGGTTCACGTCGGGCGAGGAGACGCCGGCCGAGCAGCTGGTCACGGGACATTCTCAGCCGGCGACCAAGGAGGAGCTGCTGCGCTTCTTCGGCCATTTCGAGGAGGAGCTCGACCGCAGCGGCTTTCTTCGCACCGCCGACAAGCGGCCGGGCATGATCCGCAACCTGCGCAACCTCTTCCAGCGCGCGCATTTGACCGCGCAGGAGCTGCGCACGCTTCACGGCGTCATCACCGCCTTCGTCGGACCGCGCGATCGGGAGGGGGCGCCGCCGCTGCCGGCGAGCCGGCCAAAGGCAGGGCGGGGGCGGGAGACGGCTTCGCGCGCCTCCGGGAAGGTTTGACATCCGCGCCGGCATCCCTATAGTGCCGGCCCTTCATTCCCAAGAAAGCGGGCCTTTGGCCCCGCCTCGCCCT
>JASHRZ010000717.1 GCA_030037055.1 Alphaproteobacteria bacterium | reverse complement strand
ATGTAGTATTTCATGATCCAGGCCGGGACGATGAGCACCGGCTCGGGCCGCACCGCACCGGTCATCGGCGCGTATTGCAGAAGCTCGATCAGTTCATTGCGATAGACCACCTTTCCCGGCGTTACCGCGACCTCCCGACCGGGCACGAAAGCTTCGGAACCGACCGGTCTGCGGCCTGCCAGCAGGCGCTGACAATCCTCGATCAGGTTGAGCAGCCCGCGAACCAGGTTTTGCCCTCCCTCCGCCGCGGTCGCGCGCAGGATCGTCGGATGGGTGAGGGGTGAGTTTGCCGGCGAGAAAAGGTCGAGGACCTGGCGCGTCGTGAATTCGACGATCCGCTCGTTCGCCGCGGCGACGCCGGGAACGCCGGCGGTCGCCTCGTGCCAGCATCTCTGCCAGAGCAGAAAGGCTTGGCAGGCGGCATCGAAGGGCGGCTGGCGCCAGCCGGCGTCGCTGAAGCGCCGGTCATTGGGCGAGGGCTCGATAAATGCCGGAGCATCGGCACCCAGCGCACGCTGCTGTACATAGCCCGCAAGCCGCGCGCCGTCGCGCGCTGCCTGTTCGACCAGCGCGAGCTGCTTTCCGGGCGCGTTGGCGAGGTGCGCCGCCCAATCGGCGAACGCGGCCCAGAGCGCCGCCGGAGAGACCGAGAGCGTGAAGCGCGACTGCCAGGCGTGCGCCAGACGATCGAACTCGGTGCCCGCCGGTTCGGCCGGAAGGGGCGGCGGCGACGCCGGCGGTCGGGGGGCGGCGGCGACTGGCTTTGGCCGCGTGGCGGTACGCATGGACGAACCTCCTGGGGCCTGGCCCCGTCGCGGCCCTCCTCCGCGACCGTCGCCGACATGAATAGCGGTAGACGCGGCGCCGCGCGTTGATGCAGGTCAAGCGCGCCTGCGCCTTCCGAGCGTCAAGCCAGGGATGCCGAGGCCTCTTCCGGAGCCCTCTTGCCGTGGCGTTATCGCTGTGTCGGCACCGGCTGCTCGGCGGGCTCGCCGCCCGACAGCACGATGCGGTCGCGCCCGGCGTTCTTGGCGGCGTACATCGCCTCGTCCGCCGCTCTCAGGACCTCGCCCGGAGAGCCGCCGTGAACGGGAAACTCGGACATGCCGACGGAGACCGTGATGCTCGGCAGCGTCCGGTTGCGGTGAACGCATCGCTTTCGCCTGATGTCGAGACAGATTTGCTCGAGCCGGGACACTGACGCCGGCAGGTCGGCATCGAGCATGATCAGGACGAATTCGTCGCCGCCGTAGCGGCAGGCTATGTCGCTGCTGCGCGAAGCGGCGCGCAGCAATTCGCCGAGCTCTCTCAGGACCGTGTCCCCGGCATCGTGGCCGTAGCCGTCGTTGAACTGCTTGAAGTGATCGATGTCGAGCATCGCCACCGATAGCGGCGAGTTGCGCCGCCTGGCCAGCTGACATTCGCGCGGCAAGGTCTCATCGAGATATTGGCGGTTGAACAGTCCGGTGAGCGGATCGCGAATTGCCTGGAGGCGCAGGCTCTCGCGCAGCTTGAGGTCGGCGAGCGCGATCTTGATCACGTCGCCCAGTCTCGCGACGAGCCGCAGCTCCTCGGCGTCGAGCCCGGCGCCGCCGTCGAGATGCAACAGGCCGAGCGTCTCGCTGTGAACCACGAGCGGCAGGCAGAGCGAGAGTCCTTCAGGCATCGACATGAAATGCAGACAGCCCGCTCCCTTTCCGGGTTCGTCGAGCAGATGCATCTGGCCGCGTCTCAGCCCCCAGCAATCGTCGAGGGCAAATTCGGACGCCATCGGCCTGTTGCCGCCCCATTGCGCGACGGTCTTGAGCTGCGAGCCGCGCTCGGCAAGCGCCAGCGCCCCGTTCATCCAAGGGAACAGTTCCTGCGCGGTCATGCCAAGCAGAGGGTAGGCCTCTTCCAGCGAGTTGCAGGCGTGGAGCGTGGCGTTGAGCTCGTCGATGAGGGCCATCCGCCGCGCCCCTTGCTCGCCCGCGGCCCTCGCCTGTGCCAATTGCGCGCGGCTCCGGACCAGCTCCTCTTCGAAGCGTTTGCGCTCGGTGACGTCGACGCCGACGCCGATCCATTCTCGGATTGTGCCGTCCTGATCCGAGACCGGGACGAGACGCAGTGCGACGTGCCGGTATTCTCCGTCGTGCCGGCGCAGACGGAATTCGGTTTCACACGGCGCGCCCGCTTCCCGCGCAGCCGACCAGAAGGCGGCGGCGGGGCCGCGATCCTCCGGGTGAAGCGCGGCCATCCAGCCCTCGCCCTTGATGCCCTCGGCGGTCTGCCCGGTGAAGCTTCGCCACGCCGGGAGGTCTTCGGCGACTTCCCCCTGCGCATTCGCGGTCCACACCATGCCCGTCGCGGCCGCCAATGCGTGCCAGCGTTGCTCGCTGCGCCGCAGCGTTTCGGTGCCGGCCGGGGCGGCGCGGGATTTGCGGCCTCGGGTCATTGCAGGACGAACCCTTTGTTCCTGAACAATCCGATGCAGGCCTCGACCGCCGCGGGATCGTAGAGACGCCCCTTGCCGGTTTCGATCTCGGCCAGCGCGGCATCCAAGCCCTTCATGGGCCGATAGGGGCGGTGCGAGATAATCGCCTCGGCGACATCGGCGACGGCAAGGATTCGCGCCTCGAGGATAATCGCCTCCGCGACGAGGCCCCTCGGATAGCCCGAGCCGTCGAGCCGCTCGTGATGCTGCAGGACGGCTTCGGCAATCGGCCAGGGAAACTCGACCTCCTTGATGATGTCGTAGCCTGCCTGCGCATGAGTCCGTATGAACTGGATTTCGAGCGGGGTCAGCTCGCCGGGCTTGCCGAGAATCTCGGCCGGTACGTTGATCTTGCCGACATCGTGGATCAGGCCGGCCAGGAAAATCCCGCGGATCCGGTCCTCCAGCAGACCCATCTCTCGGGCGATCGCGGCGCTAAGTCTTGCCACGCGCCGCTGATGGCCGGCGGTATAGGGATCGCGCAACTCGATCGTGCTGGCGATGGCCGCGACGGTATCCTCGAGGTTTTCACGCAATCGCCGAACCGCCATCTCGCGCTCGGTGCCGGCGCGCAGCGCCGCGATGCCATAGGCGAGGTCACCGGCCATGTCGACGAAGAGCTTGACCTCCTCCGCGCCGAACGCATCCGGTTCTGCCGCATAGACGGTAAGAGCCCCGAAGACCTCGGTTGCCCCGCGCAGCGGCAGCGCCACGCTCGAAGCGTAGCCGCGCTCGAGCGCTGCCGCGCGCCACGGGGCCATGCGTGGATCGCCCGCGAAATTGCGGTTGATCTGTGTCTCGCTGGTCCTGATCGCCGTCCCGGTCGGACCGCGGCCGCGCTCCGTGTCGGCCCAGCTGACCCGTGCCTTCTGGGTGTAGCCGTCATCGTGGCCGGCCACGGCCGCGACCCGCACCGTCTTGGCTTCGTCATGCTCGGCAAAGCCGATCCAGGCCATGCGATAGCCGCCGGTCTCGATCAAGACCCGGCACATGTTGTGCAGGAGCTCCGGCTCGCTCGTCGCGCGCACCAGCGTTTGATTGGCGCTGAACAAGGTCAGGAGGGTGCGGTTCAACCGCTCCAGCGCCCGCTGCCCCTGCTTGCGTTCGGTGATGTCGGTGACATAGATGCGCAAGGCTTGGAACTCGCCGGAGAAGAAGATCCGTTCTTCGAAGGTGTGCCCCGCGATCTCCAGCTCCTGGAAGTCCGTCGCGTCGGCGCCGCCATCCTGCGGGAGTTTCGAAACCCAGCTCGCGGGGAGGAACAGGTGCGGGTTGCCGATGTTGCATTCCCCGAGGAGCCTTTGCATCGACCGATTGATGAAACGGACCTCGAGCGCCCGATCGAATTCGACGATCGGAACGGGCGTATCACGCGGGAAGGTGGCAAGGTGACGGATTTCGCTTTCCGCCTGTTTCAATCCGGAAATGTCGCGGGCGGCGGCAAAGATGCCAACGACTGCGCCGGTTTCGTCGCGATAGGCGGACGCATTGTAGAGCACGGGAATGAAGGTGCCGTCCCGGCGAATGTCGAGCGCGTAATCGCGCACCAGGCCCTCCCGAAAGGCCTGCTCATATCCCTCGCGCGCCTTCGCCGGGTCGGTGAAATAGTCGGAGAAATCGGTCCCGACGAGTTCTCCTCGCGAGCGGCCGGTGACTGCCTCGGCGGCGGCGTTCGCATCCGTGATCTTGCCGTCGCGTCCGATGGTGACGAGCGGGTCGAGGCTCGCTTCGATCAGTCCCCGGTTGTAGGCGCTCTCCTGCTGCGCCGTCCGTCTTGCGACCTCCGCCTTTAAGGCGCGTCGCCGTGCGCGGGCGGAAAGCTCGCCGACGGTTACCGCAGTGAGGAGGAGGGCGAAAAGCGCAACCCAGTCCTGGACGCTCGCTATGGTGAACGAGCCGATCGGCGGCAGGAAGTAGTAGTCGAAGGCGAGCCCGCCGAGCACTGAGGCCACGACCGCGGGCCAGCTTCCCCACACCGTGGCCACGAACAGCACGACCAGCACCATCGCCATCGCCACGGTCGTGTTGTTCAGCCTTTCCGCAAACGGCGCGCAGAGGGCGGTCACCGCGGCGATGCAGAGGGCGGCCGCGAGATAACCGGCAATTCTGCTGTGCAGGAGGTTGCGCCGCATGCTTTGCTCGCGCCGGATGCCGTTTGTCCATTTGACACGGCCGGGAACTTAAGGTGTCTAGCATCAATGAGACACTTGGCGAAGCGCGCCTTGACCTACCTCAAACCGCGCCGACGATCCCGCCGTGGAGCGGGCCTCGCGACGGGCAAACGAAAACGCCGCGCCGGCGGCCGCCGGCGCGGCGTCGAAAGGCGGAAGACTTCAGGCGGCCGGGGTGAACTGCACGGCGCGGGCGCCGAGCTCCACCGTGGTGGTCCAGAACCGGTCGAGCCGGCGCAAGGCGGCAAAGGCGTTGGTCAGATCCTGCTCGGTGAGCGGGCCCTTGGCCAAAGCCTCCACATGGCGCTCATGCATCTTGACGATCTTCTGGCGCAGGGCCTGCCCCTTGTCGGAGAGCCGCACGCGCACCGAGCGGCGGTCATGCGCCGAGCGCTCCTGCACGAGGTAGTCGGCTTCGACCATCTTCTTGACGTTGTAGGAGACGTTCGATCCGAGATAGCAGCCGCGAAGCGTCAACTCGCCGACCGTCATCTCGAGGTCGCCGATGTTGAACAGGATCATGGCCTGGACGTTGTTGATGTCGTGCACCCCCTGCGTGTCGAGCTCGAGCTTGACCACTTCCAAGAATTGGCGGTGCAAGCGCTCGATGAGCGCGATGACGTCGAGATAAGCGGTCTGCATGCTAGCCTCGCTACCCCCGGCTGACGCTGATACGGGCACGCGCCGAAGGTAAATGCCGGAGGTTAATTATTCATTTAAGGGAAATCGCCCCGACTGCGCCCCGCCGGGCGCGCGCGGCCGCCGCGAAACCCTCGGAAAACCGCGGGAAATCGCGCTCGCGCCGGGCCCCAACATCGCCCGCCGCGGGGGACGCCGGGCCCCGGCTCCGCTGCTAGCGCCCGCTGCCGCGGATCAGCCTGAAGATGGCCGAGAAGTCCTTTGCCCCGGCCCCGCTATTGGCCAGCATCTGGTAGAGCGCCGCCGCCTCGGCGCCAAGCGGCGTGGTGGCGCCCGAAGCCTGCGCCGCCTGCTGCGCCAGCTTGAGGTCCTTCAGCATCATGTC
>JASHRZ010000716.1 GCA_030037055.1 Alphaproteobacteria bacterium | reverse complement strand
GGTCGACCTGTCGGCGGCGCGCGGCAAGCGCTGGAAGCGCGTGCTCGGCGACCGCCGCTGGTGGCTAGGTGCCGCCGCGGCGGCCTCGCTCGCCGCCTTCGCCGTGGGCTTCGGCATCGGCGGCGGCGAGGTCGGGCTGAGCGGCGGTCCGGTCGCGGGCAAGATGGCGCCGGGCGCTGAGCTGGTCTCCGACCCCTTCCCCGACAATCTCGCCGGCTATTACAAGCGCTACGTCAATCTGCACCCCGGCGAGGCGGCGTCCTTCGACAAGCTGCCGCAGAACTTCCATCTGCCCAACCTCAAGCCCTGGGGACTGGATTTCCAGGGCGCGCGCTTCCTCATGGTCGACGGGCAGCCGGCGATGGCGCTGGTCTATACCACCGACAACAAGGCGCTGGGGCCGGTGATCGTCGTTGTCGCCAATTCCGGCAAGCCGGACGACACGGTGCGCTTCGCCAGCAGCGGCGACATCAACGTGCTGCGCTGGCGCTATCATGGCCATGCCTATGCGCTCGCCGGCACCGCGAGCGCCAACTACCTCTGGAACATCCATAACGATCTCGCCTACCAGTTCGACGGCATCTGAGCCGCCTCGCCGGCGCCCGAAGCGGCGGCGAGCGCCGCCGCAGCGCTTGGGTCCGCCACCCTTCGCCCTCTATGATCGGGCGGCAGCGAAAGGAGGGAAGCGCGGCATGGCCGAGGCATTCCCGCGCCGGGGACGCGATCTCAGGCTCGATTTCTTCCGCGGGCTGTCGCTGTTCTTCATCTTCATCGATCACATTCCGAACAACTTCCTCGGCTGGTTCACGCTGCGCTCGATCGCCTTCTCGGACGCGGCGGAAGTGTTCATCTTCATCTCCGGCTACACCGCCGCGCTGGTCTATGGCCGCAGCCTGCGCCAGCACGGCGCGCTCTTCGCCACGGCGCAGATCTACCGCCGCGTCTGGCAGCTCTATGTCGCGCATATCTTCCTGTTCATGATCTTCACCGCCGAGGTCTCCTACGCCGTCCTCGCGGTCAACAACCCGATGTACAGCGAGGAACTGCGCGTCGGAGACTTCCTCCAGCAACCGCACATCGCCATCATCAAGGCGCTGCTGCTGCAGTTCCAGCCGGCGTTCCTCGACATCCTGCCGCTCTACATCGTGCTGCTCGGCGTCTTCCCGCTGGTGCTGCTGGCGCTGGAGCGCGGGCCGCCCTGGGCGCTGCTGCCGTCGGCGGCGCTCTACGCGCTAACGCTCCGGCACGGCTGGGGGCCGCCGGCCTATCCCGCGGCCTCGGTGTGGTTTTTCAATCCGCTCGCCTGGCAGTTCCTGTTCGTCATCGGCGCCAGCGCCGGCCATGCGCGCGTCAGCGGCCGCTGGCCCTTCCCGCACGGCGCGTGGCTCGCGCGGCTGGCGATGGCGCTCGCGGCCTTTCTCGTCATCATCAATCTGAGCTGGCTCGTCCATTGGCTCTACGAGCCGGTCCCCGCGATCCTGGCGAAGCAGCTCCTCGACTACACCATCGACAAGACCAACCTCGCGCCGCTGCGGCTGGTCAATTTCCTGGCGCTGGCGCTGGCGACGGTCCATTTCGTGCCGCCCGACAGCGCTTTTCTGCGCTGGCGGATCGCCTATCCCGTCACCCTCTGCGGCCAGCATTCACTCTATGTCTTCTGCCTCGGCATCGTGCTCGCGGTGTGCGGCCATTTCATCCTGAGCGAGTTCTACGCGGAGCTGCCGATGCAGCTCCTCGTCAACATCGTCGGCTTCGCGCTGATGATCGGCACGGCGGCGCTGCTCGCCTGGTACAAGGCGGCGAGCGCCGCGGGCCCTTCGCGCGGCTCGATCCCGGCGACACCTTCGGAGTGACCGAGATGATGCGTCCCGTGCGGCTGCTGGTCGCGATCGTGCTCGCTGCGCTGCCGCCGCCGGCGATCGCCGCAGGGCCCGATTGCCGCGTGCCCGAGCCGCTGCTCGAGGACGAAGCGACGCTGCCGCTCCTCGCCCAGGCGCTGCGCGACAAGCGGCCGATCACCATCGTCGCTATCGGCGGCGCCGCGACCGCCGGCACCGCCGCCGCCAATCCCGAGCGGGATGCGTATCCCCGCCGCCTGCAGGAGGCGCTGCGCCGGCGCCATCCCGGCGTGGAGATCAGCGTGCTCAACAAGGGGATATCGCGCCAGACCACGCAAGAGATGGTCGACCGCTTCGAGCGCGATGTCTACGCGCCGGCGCCGACGCTGGTGATCTGGGAGACCGGCACCTTCGATGCCGCGCGCAACGTCGATGTCGAGGTCTTCGCCACGGCGCTGGAAACCGGGCTCGCCGCATTGCGCGACCATAAGCTCGACGTTATGTTAGTAAACATGCAGTATAGCCGCAGTACCGAGTCGGTGATCAATTTCGAGCCCTACCTCGAAGCGATGCAGCATCGGGCTGATGTCGACGAAGTCTATCTTTTTAGACGATTTGAGATGATGCGGTACTGGAGCGAGAACGGCGTGTTCGAATTCGCGGATGTCCCCCGGGAACGGCGGACCGAGCTTGCCACGCAGGTCTATGACTGCCTCGCCGAGCGGCTCGCCGACGCCATCGAGCACGCGGCGCGATGAGCGAGCCCCCGCCCGGCCACCGCCGCCGCACCGTCCTGGCACTGCTGCTGCTCGGGCTTGCCGCGGCGCTGCCGATCCTGGTCTCGCCAGGCGGCCGCAGCGCCGGGGCGGCGATCGACCGCTGCGCGGTCCCGGCCGAGCTCGGCGCCTTGACCGCGCCGCTGCCGCACACCGCCCAGCGGCTCAAGGCGGGCGGGCCGCTCACCATTGTCGCGCTCGGCTCGTCCTCGACCGAAGGCGCCGGCGCGACCCGGCCCGACCGCAGCTATCCCAGCCGGCTTGCCGCGCTGCTGCGGGCCGAGTTCCCGAGCGCGACGATCCGCGTCATCAACCGCGGCGTCGGCGGCGAGCTGGCGGTGCAGATGCTGGCACGGCTCGACCGCGACGTGCTGGCTGAGAAGCCCGATCTCGTGATTTGGCAGCTCGGCACCAACAGCGTGCTGCGCGACCGCAACCCCGCCGACGAGATCGAGGTCGCGCGGCTCGGCATCGAGCAGATCAGGGCCACCGGCGCCGATGTCATGCTGATGGATATGCAGTATGCGCCGGCGGTGCTGCTGCATGCGGGCTACCGCGAGATGCAGCAAGCGCTGTCGGCAGTGGCGCTGAGCGAGGACGTGCCGATGGTCCGGCGCTTTGCCATGATGCGGCACTGGGAAGAGGACGGGAATATGAGCTTCCGCGTCATGCTGGCCGGCGACCGGCTGCACATGTCGGATACGAGCTATGACTGCCTCGCCCGCCAGGTGACGCAAGCCATCGCCGCCTCCGGCGAGGAGCCGGGCGCGGCGCTCGCCGCGCCGTCCGCGCTCCCCAGCCGATAATACGGTCCGCAGCGAGGCGGCTGCCTCGCGCGCGCAGGGGGGAAGCGGATGGCTGTCGCGTATGATCCCCGCCTTCCGGAGGAGATCGCCGATCCCTTCCCGAGCTTCGCGCGGCTGCGCGCGGAAGATCCCGTACATTGGAGCGAGATCCTCGGCGGCTGGGTGCTGACGCGCTACCGCGACGTGCGCGCGGCGCTGGCCGACCGCCGGCTCAGCGCCGACCGCATCACGCCGTTCCGTGATCACCTCGATCTTCGGCAGCGGGCGGAGGTCGCCGACCTGCTGGCGACGCTGGGGATGTGGGCGGTGTTCAACGACCCGCCCGACCACACGCGCCGGCGCGCCTTGCTCAACAAGGCGTTCACGCCGCGCGTGGCGTCGCTGCGCCCGACCGTCGCAGCGATCGTGGAGCGCCTCATCGACGGCGTGGCGGGGCGCGCCGAGTTCGATCTCATCGCCGATTTCGCCTATCCGCTGCCTGCCACGGTGATCGCCGGCATGATTGGCGTGCCGGCCGCCGATCTCGACCGCTTCAAGCGGTGGTCGGACGACATCGCCGTCTTCGTCGGCAGCGCGCTCGCCACCCCCGACAAGCGCGGGCGGGCCGAGCGCGGCGTGCACGAGATGAGGGAGTATTTCCGCGTCATGCTGGCCGAGCACCGCGCGCGGCCGCGCGACGACATCCTGAGCGCGCTCATCGCGCCCGAAGAGCAGGGCAAGGGGCTCAGCGAGGACGAGATCGTCGCTTCCTCCATCCTGCTGCTCTTCGCCGGCCACGAGACCACCACCAACCTGATCGGCAACGGCGTGCTGGCGCTGCTGCGGCATCCCGAGGAGCTCGCGGCGCTGCGCGTGGCGCCGCAGCGGATGGCGGATGCGGTCGAGGAGATGCTGCGCTATGACGGTCCGACCCAGGCGATGACGCGCATCGCGCTCGAGGATGTCGAGTTCGAGGACGCTTCGGGCGCGCCGCGCCGCGTGCGCCGCGGCGACCGCCTCTTCCTGCTGCTCAACGCCGCCAACCGCGATCCCGAGATCTTCGCCGAGCCCGAGCGCTTCCGCCTCGCGCGCCGCGACAACCGCCACCTTTCCTTCGGCTACGGCCCGCATTTCTGCCTCGGCGCGCCGCTCGCGCGGCTCGAGGCGGAGATCGGCATCGGCGCATTGCTGCGCCGGCTGCCGAGGCTCGCGCTCGCCGAAGAGCCTCCGGCATGGAGCGACAGCTTCGTGCTGCGCGGCGTGAAGGCGCTGCGGGTTTCCGCGGCGCGTAGCGCGGACCGCCGTCGCGGCTAATTGTTGGCAACCGGCGGGCAGTTGCCCTGGTTCATCGGGCGATAGGCCTGTTCGCCCGGCACCGTCGCCGGGATCTTCAAGACGTCCCTTTCACCCTTGGACTCTGCCGGCGTCTTCACTTGCATCAGATACATGTCGTGGACTATGCGACCGTCCGGGCGCAGCCGGCCGTTTCTGGCAAAGAAATCGTCGATCGGCAGCGCGCGCATCTTCGCCACCACCGCCTTGGCCTCATCCGTTCCTTCACCGCTCCGGGCAATGCGTCACCTCGGAATAGACGCCGGCATGGATCATGGTCGGCATGA
>JASHRZ010000715.1 GCA_030037055.1 Alphaproteobacteria bacterium | reverse complement strand
TCAGCGCGCGCATCGCGCTTGCCGCCTCGTTCATCCGCTCGGCGGCGTGGCGCGCGTCCTCGACGCCGGCCTCCGCCCTGGCGCGGTAGGCGGCGGGCACCAGCGCGCGCAGCCGCTCGGCGCCGTTGGCGAGCAGCGGCAGCGTCTTGGCATCGGCAACCCAGCCCGGCTGCTGCTGTCTGCCCGCCGGCAGCGCCCAGGCAAGGGCGATATAGAGAAGGCACACCAGCACCAGCCCGCGCACCAGGCCGAAGATCAGGCCGAGCGCACGGTCGACGGCGGAGAGCGAGCTCTCCTTGACCCTGCCGGCGATCGCCGAGGTAACGAGCGACAGGACGACCAGTGCGACCAGGAACAGGCCAATCGCCGCCGCGGCATCCGCCACCGGCCCTTTGGGCAGGAAGCGCTCGGCCACCGGCGCGGCATAAGCCAGCCCATGGAGCGCGGCAAAGGCGGCGCCGATCCAGGCGGCCACCGAAAGCGCCTCCTTGACGAAGCCGCGGGCGAAAGCGAAGAGGCCGGAAAGCAGGATCACGGCGATGACGATGACGTCGAGCAAGTTCATCGCCGGGTCCCCGGCGTCGCCAGGCTGCGCGGGGCGCGATGCGGCTGGTCCTCGAACAGCTCGATGAGATTGCGCAAGTGCCGAAGCTCGCGCAGCGCGATGCCCGCCGGCGCCGCGCGCTCGGTGTCACGGCCGCGGCGGGACGGCACCAGCGCAGCGGTGAAGCCGAGCTTTGCCGCCTCCTTGAGCCGCGCCTCGGCCTGGCTCACCGGCCGGACCTCGCCGGAAAGCCCAATCTCGCCGAAAATCACCGTTTCTGCTGGTACCGGCTTAAGGCTCAGCGCCGACACGAGCGCCGCCGCCACGGCGAGGTCAGCGGCGGGCTCGGCGATGCGCAGGCCGCCGGCGACGTTGAGGTAGATGTCGTTGAGGCCAATCTGCACGCCGCAGCGCGCCTCGAGCACGGCGAGCACCATGGCCAGCCGGTTGCCGTCCCAGCCGACAACGGCGCGCCGCGGCGTGCCCAGGCTCGAGGGCGCGACGAGCGCCTGGACCTCGACCAGCATCGGCCGCGTGCCTTCGATGCCGGCGAAGACCGCGGCGCCCGAGGTCTCCCCCTGGCGCTCGGCAAGGAACAGAGCGGAAGGATTCGGCACCTCGGCGAGGCCGGCATCGGTCATCTCGAAGACGCCGATCTCGTCGGTCGGACCGAAGCGGTTCTTGACCGCGCGCAGGATGCGGAACTGGTGGCCGCGCTCACCTTCGAAATAGAGCACGGTGTCGACCATGTGCTCGAGCACGCGCGGGCCAGCGATGAGCCCTTCCTTGGTGACATGGCCGACCAGGATCACCGAGAAGCCGCGGCGCTTGGCGAGACCGATGAGCTCCTGCGCCGAGGCGCGCACCTGGCTCACCGTGCCGGGCGCGCTGTCGAGCGTGCCGAGATACATGGTCTGGATCGAGTCGATGACCACGATGTCGGGTGCGCCGGGCTCGTCGAACGAGGCGACGATGTCGCGGATGCTGGTAGCGGCGGCGAGCTGCACTGGCGCTTGCGCCACCGCAAGGCGGATCGCGCGCAGCCGCAGCTGATCGAGCGACTCCTCGCCCGAGACGTAGGCGCAACGAACGGGCGGACCGCCTTTGCCCGAGGCGAGCGCCGCCACCACCTGCAGTAGCACAGTCGACTTGCCGATGCCGGGATCGCCGCCCACCAACAGCGCCGAGCCCGGCACGATGCCGCCGCCGCAGACGCGGTCGAATTCCGCGATGCCACAGACACGGCGCGGCGTCGCCCGCGAGGCGCCGTCGAAGCCGGAGAAGGCGAGCTTGCGGCCTTTGCCGCCGCCCAATCCCCTGGGCGCGCCCTCGCGCACCGCCTCCTCGACCAGGCAGTTCCAGCCGCCGCAGGCATCGCAACGCCCCGCCCATTTCGGGTGGACGGCGCCGCATTCCTGACACACGAAGCGGGCCTGCGCGCGCGCCACATCAGTCTCCCCGACCGGTCACAGCGCGCGGACTTCCATCTTGATCGGGCCTTCGGCGCGGCCGTGGATGAATTGGTCGACATAGGGGTTGCCGGACCGGTCGATTTCGTCCTTGGACCCCGCCCAGATGATACGCCCTTTATAGATCATGGCGATACGGTCGGCGATTTTGTGCGCGCTCGCCATGTCGTGGGTGATGGAGATGGCGCTCGCGCCGAGATCGCGCACGCATTTGACGACGAGGTCGTTGATCACGTCGGCCGTGATCGGGTCGAGACCGGTGGTCGGTTCGTCGAAGATGATGATCTCGGGCTCGGCGGCGATGGCGCGCGCCAGCGCGACGCGCTTCTGCATGCCGCCGGAAAGCTCCGACGGGCGGAGCTCGCCGACCTCGGCGCCGAGGCCGACGGCGCCGAGCTTCTGCAGGGCGATCTCCTTGGCGCGCTCGCGCCCGATGCCGCGGCCCTGGATCAGGCCGAAGGCGACGTTCTCCCAGACCACCAGCGAGTCGAAAAGCGCCGAGCCCTGGAACAGCATGCCGAACTTCAGCATGAGCTTCTCGCGCTCGCGCGTCCGCACGCCGATCGTTTCCCTGCCATCGATCTTGATCGAGCCGGCGTCGGGCTCGATCAGGCCGAGGATGCATTTCGCCATCACCGACTTGCCCGAGCCTGAGCCGCCGATGACCACGACGCTCTCGCTCTCGCCGACATCGAGATCGATGCCGTCGAGCACGAGCTTCGGTCCGAAGGACTTCTTGAGGCCGCGGACGGCGATCTTCGGCGGAGCGGCCACGGCTAGAACAGCACGCTGGTGAGCGCGCTGTCGAACAGCAGGATCAGGATCGAGGCTGAGACCACGGCATAGGTGGTGGCGGTGCCGACCCCCTCGGCGCCGCCGCGCGAGTGA
>JASHRZ010000714.1 GCA_030037055.1 Alphaproteobacteria bacterium | reverse complement strand
CGTCGACGAAATATTCCTGCTCCGGGTCGCCGCCAATATTGGCGAAGGGAAGGACCACGATGGAAAGGCGCGGTGGACCTGACTTTTCCGGCGCGGCGGCCTGGGGCGCGGGCACCGAGGCTTTTGAGCCGGTCTTGACCGTATAGACCCGCACCGGCCGCGCGATGTTCTTGAGGCTTTGGTCGCCGAGATCGACGAATGCCTCTTTGACCTTGTCGCGCACCTGCTCGTAGGCCGCGTTCGAAAGGCAAATGCCCCCTGGCTCGGCGATGCCTTCCAACCGCGCGGCGATATTGACACCATCGCCCATGAGGTCGCCGTCGGCCTCCTCGATCACGTCGCCGAGATGAATGCCGACGCGGAACTCGATGCGGCGCTCGGGCTGTAGTCCGGCATTGCGCTCCACCATGCCGTTCTGTAGCTCGATGGCGCAACGCGCCGCATCGACGACGCTACGGAACTCGATGAGAATACCGTCGCCCGTACGCTTTACGACGCGACCGTGGTGGGCCGCGATCGCTGGATCAATCAGGTCGCCGCGCAACGCCCGGAGCCGCGCCAAGGTGCGCTCCTCGTCCGCGCCCGCCAGACGCGAATACCCCGCGACATCCGCCGCCAAGATCGCCGCCAGTTTGCGCTCGACGCGTTCCGATGCCACGCGCGGTCTCCCAGATCAGTATATCATCACTCGCCCTTCGGTGGAATTTGACCAGACTTACTTCCACCTTTTCGAAATCAGATGCTGCGTGCGGGCTGTCACGTACGAAACCGCCCTTCTGTGATAGTCGGCCGCAGCCGCTCTCCTCTCGGTTTTTAGTCAGCCCCTTGCAAACTTGAGCGCGTGACCGGAGCCGAGTAGCATGGAATCGCGATATCGCGTGATCGCGAGGTACGATATGTCGGCCGAGCTGCATGATACGGCGCCAAGCACTTCTGCCGCGCTGCTCGCGGCCGCGATGGTCGCCATGCGCCGTCCCGGTCCGGTGCCGCTGCAGACGATCGATCTCAGAGGCTGGCAGGACTTATCAGTCGAGCGGGAGCAGGCGCGTGCGGCACTCGAAGCCGGCAAAATCATTTTCCTGCCCGATCTCGGCTTCGAGCTGACGGCAGGCGAGCGGCGCTTCCTAGATCCGCGCGCTTCCGATGGCAAGCGCAAGAACATCAGCTTCGATCCGCACAGCTTGCGCGTCCATGGCACGAGCCTAGCGGGGGCCGACCGCGAGGAGCTGGCGGCGCTGCTGCAACGCTTCGGCGAAGCGGCGCGCGCGCTGCTCAAGGGTATCTTTCCGGACTATGCGGCGCATCTCGAGATGGGCCGCACCAACCTGCGGCTGGTGGCGATCGATCGTCGCAACCTCTCCTCGCGCAAGGACGATAGTCGCCTGCATACCGACGCCTTCCCGTCGCAGCCCGTGCAGGGAAGGCGCATCCTCCGTGTGTTCGCCAACGTCAATCCCAATGGTCTGGCGCGCGTCTGGCGCGTGGGCGGCGATTTTAGCGAATATGCCAGCCGGTTCCTGCCGCGATGGAGCTGGCCGATACCGGGCGTTGCCGCGCCCCCTTCTCGGCGTCACCAAGGGCCGGCGATCGCAATATGATCGGATGATGTTGTCGCTCCACGATCGCGCGAAGGCGGACGCCACCTACCAGCGGGACGGAATACTGGCCGAGATCCTATTTCCTGCCCGATCGACCTGGATCGTCTTTACCGATCTCGTGGCGCACGCCGCGATCGCGGGGCAGCATGCACTCGAACAGACCTTCTATCTTCCGGTCGAGGCCATGCGTGATCCGGCGGCGGCGCCACTGCGCATCCTCGAGAAACTCACGCGGCGGCGCTTGACCGGATTTGGCAGATCTCGGTCGGCCGCGCCGTGTCGCGCCGCCCACCGACGGGGGATTGTCTGCGGCGCTGTAGCGGCGCTCTTTGTGTCGCTCTCGGCGGGCGTTACTGGTGCCCAGGTGCCGGCGCGACCGTCGCAGATCGTCGTTTTCGGCGACAGTCTGTCCGACACCGGGAACGCTCACATCGCCACGCTGCACGATCACGCGCCATCGCCACCCTATTATGACGGACGGTTCTCCAACGGTCCGCTCTGGATCGAAGATTTCGCTGCGCATTTCGGACTGGCGGTGCGCCCGGCTTTGAGCGGTGGCAGCAACTTCGCCGTGGGCGGTGCCAAGGCCGGAAGCAGCGCCGACCGGCTTCCCTATCAGGTCAGCCTGTACCTTCTCCTGTCGGTTTTCTCGCGCCCAGATCCTCACGCGCTCTACGTCATCTTTGGCGGGGGAAACGACATTAGAAGCGCCCTCAAGCTGGCCGATCCTGCGCCAGCGCTCGCCAACGCGGCCATCAGCATCCGGCACATGATCGAACGGCTGGCCGCGCACGGAGCGACCAACTTCCTGGTGCCCAATGTGCCGAACCGCGGTCTCACGCCGGCGGCGCGCCAGCGCGGAACAGCGGCGAAGGAGGAGACCTTCACGCGCGCCTATGATGCCGCGCTCGATGTCGCGCTCCACGATCTTCCGGGCAAGCTGCGGATCAATCTTGTCCGCGTGGATTTCTGGTCCGCGGTGGAACGCGCCTTTGCCGCTCCCCAGAAGCTCGGCTTCTCCAACACGACCGAGCCCTGTCTCCTGCACGACAGAGCAGGCTACCGGCAATGCCCCGACCCCGAGCACTATGTGTTCTGGGATGATATCCATCCGACCCTCGGAGGGCACATGTTTCTGGCGGCAACGGCGCTTGCCGTCTATGCCGCTGCGGCAACCCCGTCGGCTGCCAAGGTCGGAAGCGCCGTGGCCGCGCTCCATCCGGCCGAAACAAACGCCCGCGCACTCGAACAGGACGTACTGCGCACGGTGCGAGCGGCCTTGAATCCGGCGGCGGCGACCCAAGGAGGCTGCCCCGATCAGCCCGCTTCCGTTGGCTATCTCACTGGCGCAGCGGCATATCGCTTCGTACAAGGCTTCGAGGTCTAGGCATCGTTGCTCGCAAGGGCATACTCGGCCACTGTGCGCTGATATTCTGGTCCAGGTCACCCGCTCATTTCGGCCTCAATCTTGCTTGCATGTCTGCCTCGGGTCAGCAGCGATATCGCCATATGCTGCCTCGCACGTGGCAAACTTTTTTCCAAAGAGCGCCGATTCGCGAGCGCAACTCCGGATCAGGAAGCGACACCCAGCACGGCGAGGATGAACGTCACAGCCACGCTCGCGATGGCCAAACCGCTGAGGCAGTACGTCACAATGCGCTCGACGAGCGGCTCGACATCAAGCGGCACCTTCTTGATCGATGCAGACCGCGCACTATTGCTGCTTCGGGGCTTGCTGCCCTTGCGTCGGCGACCCGGCGATCTGGCCTCCATTGGTTGTTTGCTGCTTCTCTCCATGCTTGTGCTGGTGTTTGTGCTGATGGGTTCCCTGTGGCTTAGTTGAGGACTGCTGGTCCGTCTGCGCACCGGCGACACCGGGGCCCATAGCAACGGCGCTCGCAAGCAAGAGAGCGCAGGCAATTCCGGCGAGTTTCGAATTCTGCACATCCATGGCAGCCACCCTCAAACAGCGGAAGCGAAAGCGCCAGCGCGATGCTCGACGGCGCTGTTGCGCCCGAAGATCATTAGGCTGCAATGTGAGCGATCATCCCCGCCGCAAGGCGCCGGAACCAGTTCTACGCCGCCGTCACCGTGCAGCGCCACCAAGCCGCCTACGCCACCGGCGCGCCTTGCGCCGCCCTGACCCGGGCTGTATGTACCGTTTCTGTTCCCGGTGCCACATGACCCTAAGATTCGCCGCGTCGACCTCAAGCTCGCGGTTCTTGGCTTGGCGCGCGTAGGTGCGCATCGCCTCAGCAGCAGGAAACCGGACAAAAGCAGACGCCTAAAATAGGGCGCGTTCGGGCTGAGTCGGTTAAGGCTGGCTTAACGCCATCCATGCCAGCTTGGACATTCAGCGATCGCGAGGCGACGACATGGCGAACCGGACAAAGCGGACCCCAAAAAGAGAGGTAGTTTTTCTCGGTGCGCCATGAAGGGCGCCAGCGCAGCGGCCTGCCGCTCGGCGGGGATCGCTCGGACGACGGCTGGCGCGACGCCGATGAGGCTTTTGCGAAGGCCTGGGACGATGCCGTCGACGTGGGGACGGACCGGCTCCAGGACGAGGCGCTCCGCCGCGCCCGTGACGGCGTCAAGAGGTATCTCTACCACCAGGGCAGGCCCGTTCTCGACGCGAAGGGCAAGCACGTCCACGAGCGCGAGTCGTCCCGTCCGGATGGTATCGGCCGATGCAGCGCGGTCCGTAGAAGAGGCCGATCGAGGCGTCGGCATAACGTCGAACCTTGACCGTGGCCCTGACGAAGTGGCGACGGAGCGGGCTGGGCCCGATCTGTAGCTTGAGGCGCTGGAAGCTGACCGTGTTGTCGCGATCGACATCCCGCTCCTCCTCCTGGCACAGGACCTCCTCGAGGTCGTTTCGGGTCCACGGCACAAACGCGCTGCCGTCCTCCGCCGGCTTGATCATGAAGGCGCGGTTGTGCGCGGGCAGATAGGTCTCGGCGATGAAGCGGTTGGCCTGCTCGATGGTCTCGATCCCGGCATCGGCGAATTCACGCACCAGCCGATCCTGCAAGGTCTGGAA
>JASHRZ010000713.1 GCA_030037055.1 Alphaproteobacteria bacterium | reverse complement strand
GCCGGGTTATTACTACGGGCCGCCGGTCGCGGTCGGCGTCGGGGGTTGCTGGGGCTGCGGCTGGGGGCGCTGGAGGTAAGCATGTTGCGTTGGAGATTCGGCATGGTGGTCGCGGCGGCGCTGGCGCTCGGCGCGGTGTCGCCGGCGCTCGCCCAGCGCCGCGACGGCGGCTGGCACGACCGCGACATTCATCGCTTTCAACGAGCACGATTTGGGTCGCTGGCGCGGCGGCCAGTGGGTCCATGCCCGCCATGACGACAGGCTCGGCTGGTGGTGGATCGTGGGGCCGGACTGGTACTACTACCCCCGCGCGATCTATCCCTATCCCGATCCCTTTGTGCCGCCTTATGCCGTCCCGGGCGCGCCCGCCTGGTATTTCTGCCCACCGGCGAGGACCTATTATCCCTACGTCGCAAGCTGCCCGGTGCCGTGGCAGGTGACGCTGGCACGTTAGGCGCCGGGGCGCCGCACCGTCGAAACTTTGCCGGTGTCGTATTATGATGGCGCCATAGAGGAGTTGGCAGTGAGCGTCATCAGGCAAGCAAGGCTCGGGGATGCGCGGGCGATCGGCCGGATCGAGGTCGAGACTTGGCGCACTACCTATGCCGGGATGCTCCCCGACCGCGTGCTTCTCGGCATGTCGGAGCAGCGCCAAGCCGGCTCCTGGGCGAGCTTCCTGCGCCACCGGCCGGGCGATGTCTACGTCGCCGAGGCCGAGGGCGCGGGCGGGCGCCTCTTGGGCTTCGGCAATTGCGGCCCGCAGCGCGATCCCGCCTTCGCTTTCGCCGGCGAGGTCTATACGCTCTATGTCCTGCCCGACGCGCAGGGCGGCGGGCTCGGCCGCCAGCTGCTGCTGGCGCTGTTTGCGCGCCTGCTCGATGGCGGCCACCGTTCGGCGCTGGTCTGGGTGGTGCGGGCCAATCCCGCGCGCTTCTTCTACGAGCGTCTGGGCGGCAAGCTGGCGCTGCAGCGGCCGATCCCGGTCGGTGGCCGCCCGATCGATGCGATGGGCTATGGCTGGACCGATCTCGGCGCCGTGTTGGAGCGCGAGGCACGCAGCCGCGCCCGCTTCTGATCGCGCGGCGGCGGAGGCGTCATGGCGGCAGCACCGTACGGAGCGGCCGGATGACAGGAGAGGAGCGCGGACCGACGCGGCGGGCCGTGCTGGCGGCGGGGCTCGGCGTGGCGCCGGTGGAAGCGGCCGACCCGGCGCCGGACGCGATCTGGAGCGGCGAGTATTGGGCAAAGAAGGGCGAGGTCTCGCTCTCTTTGTAGCGCAAGCGCACGCGTGCGCCGCAGCCGGGCGAGAAGCCGCTGCCGGTGCTGTTCCCGGTGCACGGCTCCTCGATCTCCAGCCGCTCCTCCTTCGAGCTCGCCGTGCCCGGCGCGGGCGAGTACTCGCTGATGAACGTCTTCGCGCGCTACGGCTACGACGGCTGGACCATGGATCACGACGGGCCGCTCGACCGTCACTGCCGGGCAATTCCGATATCAAGATCGGCGTTGCCGATCTTGAGGCCGGCACCGCGGTGGTGGCGCGCGAGACCAGCTTGGCCAAATTCCATTTCCTCGGCGAATCCTCGGGCGCTCTGCGCGCCGGCGCCTGCCATGGCGCGGCCCGACCGCATCGACCGGCTGGTGCTCGAGGCCTTCGTCTGGACCGGCGAGGGCTCACCGACCTTGGCCAAGCGCGCGCAGCAGGTCGGGTATTACCGCACGCACAATTGGTGCAAGCGCGACCGCGAGATGATCGCCAGCATCTAAACCCGCGACAACAAGCCCGGCACCTCCAATCCGCGCGCGGCCGAGGCGCTCGCCGATGCCGAGCTCAAATTCGCGACAGCATCCCGACCCGGACCTATCTGGACATGACCGCCAACCTGCCGCTAGTCGATCCGACCAAACTGGCTTCGCCGGTGCTGATCGTGCACGGCGAGTATGACGGCATCGCCACGGTGCAGGATCTGCTCGAGTTCTTCGCCAGGCTGCCCAATCCCGACCGGCAGTTCGTCATTCTTGCCGGCGCCGCCCATGCCGTCGCCCTCGGCATCAACCGCGCCCAGTTCTGGCACGCCGTGCACGGCTTTCTCGACATGCCACCGCGCCTCGACGTCTGAGACGAAACCGCGCAGAAGGCCGAAGCGCCTGAGTGCCCGCCAGGCGCTGGCCTCGGCCGCGTTCCTCGCCTATGGTGACGGCAAGGGCCGAAAATAGGCGGCAGATCGGGAGGATGGCGGTGGCGCATCTCTGGGAGAAGTCCTATCCGCCCGGCATCAGCTGGGGCGAGGCGCTGCCCGCGCCGGTGCCGGTTGAGAGCTTTCTCGAGGCCGCCGCGCAGCAATGGCCGGACAAGACCGCGATCGATTTCTATGACTGCAAGCTCAGCTATCGCGAGCTCTTCGATCTCGCCGCCCGCGCCGCCAAGGGCATGCAGGCGCTGGGCGTCGGCCCCGGCGTCCATGTCGGTCTGCATCTGCCGAACACGCCGCATTATGCCGTCTGCTTCTTCGCCGTACTAATGGCTGGCGGCTGTGTCGTCAATTTCAGCCCGCTGGCGGCGCCGCGCGAGCTCAAATACCAGCTCGCCGACAGCGACGCCGAGATCATGGCGACCCTGGGCCTGCCGATGCTCTATCCGCAGATCGCGGCACTCAAGGGCACCGCGCGGCTCAAGGCGGTGCTGGTGTGTGCGATCGAGGATTTCCTGCCGCTGCCGGTAGCGCGCGCGGCCTTCGGCGCCGGCGCCGAGCGCATCGCGGGAGCGGGCCGGGAGCTGGATTTCGCCGAGCTCATTGCCAATGACGGCGCCTTTCGGCGCCATCCCCACGGCGCACTCGAGAAAGAGGTGGCGGTGCTTCAATATACCGGCGGCACCACTGGAGATCCCAAAGGCGCAATGCTGACGCATGCCAATTTCTGCGCCGTGGTCAATGCCAGGAACCGATGGGTCGGCAGCGCCACCGCCGAGGGTGGCGACAAGACGCTGGTAGTGCTGCCGCTGTTCCACATTTTCGGCCTCTCCTTCACCCTGCTGCTGTCGATCGCCACCGGCACCGAGATGGTGATGCATATCCGCTTCGATGCTAACCGCGTGCTGCAGGACATCGCACGTAAGCGCATCACCATCTTCGCCGGCGTACCGACGATGTACACGGCGCTGGTCAACCATCCCCGCATCAGAGAGACCGATCTCTCCTCGCTCACGCTCTGCGCCTCGGGCGGCGCGCCGCTGCCGGTCGAGGTGCTGAGCCGCTTTAAGGAGCTCACCGGCCTCACCCCGTCTGAAGGCTACGGCCTCACCGAGACCGCGCCGCTAGGCACGATGCAGGCGGCGAACGCCGACCCGCGCGCCGGCACGGTGGGCCTGCCCGCGCCGCACACCATCATCGAGGTGGTCGATCTCGCCACCGGGATGAAGCTGCTGCCGACGGGCGAGAAGGGCGAGATCTGCGTCCGCGGCCCCTCGGTGATGGCGGGCTACTGGAAACGGCCCGAGGCCACCGCCGAGGCTTTCCGCGGCGGCCGCTTCCATACCGGCGATATCGGCTTCATCGACGCCGACGGCTATGTCACCCTGGTCGACCGCAAGAAGGACATGATCCTGTCCGGCGGCTACAACGTCTTTCCGCGCAACATCGAGGAGGCGATCTACGAGCATCCGGCGGTGGCGGAGGTGACGGTGATCGGCGTTCCCGACGCCTATCGCGGCCAGTCCGCCAAGGCCTTCATCGTGCTGAAGCCCGGTGCGGCGGCGTTCAGCCTCGATGAGCTCAAATCCTTCCTCGCCGACAAGCTCGCCAAATACGAGATGCCGAGCGCCATCGAGTTCCGCGCCAGCCTGCCCAAGACGCCGGTCGGCAAGCTCTCCAAGAAGGAGCTCGTTGCCGAAGAGCTTGCCAAGCTCGCGCCGGCGGCATCGTCCGGCGGCTGAGCGCCGCCGTGCGTCCTTCGAGACAGGCCCGCGCTACATCTGCTCCGGCCGGTTCTCGCTCGCTTGCATCTTGAGCGCAGCGATCTCCGCACTGAGCGCGCGCGCGTGCCCAGGCACGGCGCCGCCGAAGCCCGGCAGGAGGTAATCCTCCGGCACCAGCGCGCAATCCGCCTCGGCCTCCTCGAAGCGGCCGAGGCGCGCGCGGCAATAACCGCGCAGCAGCGGGATCATGGGCCCGTAATGGCCGTCATCGAGCTTCGCGGCGCGATCGAGATCGGCGCAAGCGGCGGCGAAATCGCCGAGCCGCAGCTGATCCTCGGCGCGCGCCATATAGGCGCCGGGGAGCCGCGGACAGAGCGAAACCACCTTGTCGCGGTCGGCCAGCGCCAGTCTTTCTTCGCCCATCAGCACGCGCACCGCCGCGCGCAGGTGGTAGCCGTGCGGCAGGTCGGGATGATCGGCGACGAATTCGCCGCAGAGGCTGAGCGCCTCCGCGAGACGCCCGGCCGCGCACAACACGCCGACTTCGTTCAGATTCTGGAGCGAGAGCGGCATGGTGACGCTCACTCCAGCAGATCAACGTAGCTGGCGCTGAGATCGATTTGCGCCCTATGGCCGACGCCGGCGCGGAACGGGCGCGTGAACTCGAAGGTGAGCGCGCCCAGGATCTGGTGCACCCCTTCGCCATTTTCCGACAGCGGCAGCAGCACGCGGTTGGCGGTGAGGTCGACGTTCCGAGTGGTGATATATTTGCTGCGCACGAAGGCCGGGCGCCGCGCGGCGCACACGGCGCGGTAGCAGGCGTGAACGAAGCTGTCGCGTTCACCCGAGACCAGCTCGTCGACATATTTGCCGGTGAACTCGCCGCCGAAGGCCTGCACAATGGCGGTGCCGACCAGGCGGTAGCGGAAACGCCTGCCGGCGTTGATAACCTCGGTGATCTGCAGATGCGCCAGCACCTGGCGCAGCTCCGCCGGTTCGATGTCGCGGCGCTGCGGCATGCGGCGGACGCCGCGCTTCGTCCGCCAATAGTCCAGCGTCGCGCGCAGCACCGGGTCGGCGCGGAAGTCATAGCGCGCGGCGCTCGGACCGGCGCCGGGAAGCGCTATGGTTTCGCCATGGGTTTTGCTTGGTAAAGATGACCTTACTTTCATCGCTTCCGCCGGGCAACCCGCAAGCATGTCAAGTGGCCGTGTGAACAGGGATTCAACTGACAAAGAAGTCTTCGGCGGAGGGCGCCTTCTCGCGCCATCGCGATAAAGCCGGGCCGCTGTCTCGGGCTTGACCGCATGCGTCCCGCCGCCGCAATAGTGCTGGCGAGCCTATTGATTTTCCATTAAAAAGCAGCCTCGCCTTCGGGGTCGCTTGCCCCTGATCGCCGCGCCCGCCTCGGCCACCTCCTGGTGCTGTTCGCTGGCCGGCGGCAGCAGCGCGCACCGCGCTGCCGGCGGCCTGCGGCGGCACGCCCTGGGGGCAGAAGCTGGGGATTTCATCAGCGGCACCACCACCAGGCTCATGAACGTCGGCGCGAGGGCCGGCGGCGTCAACCGCCTTCGCTCAGGAGGCGCGCGAGACGGCGGCGCTCCTCCTCGCTGAGCGGCGCCGGCGGCGTTTGTGCGCCGCGGCGCTTCAGCCGCAGCGCGACGACCAGCGCCGTCAGCGCCAGCAGCGCCGGCGGGCCGAACCACAGCGCATAGGTGGCGGGCTCGACCGGCGGCTTCAGCAGCACGAACTGGCCGTAGCGCGCTGTGATGAAGGAAATCGCCTGCTGGTCGCTGTCGCCTTCCCTGAGGCGCTCGCGCAGCATCACGCGCAAATCATGCGCGAGATCGGCGCCGCTGTCATCGATTGACTCGTTCTGGCAGACCAGGCAGCGCAGCTCCCTGCTGATGGCGCGCGCCCGCGCCTCGAGCGCGGGATCGGCCAGCCGCTCGCCGGGCTCGACCGCGCGTGCCGGCAGGCCCAGCGCCAGGAGGAGCAGCGCCGCCAGCGCCAGCGCCCTCATGACGCGCCCAGCGCCTTGAGGCGCGGCAGCAGCTCTCGCTGCAGCGCCTCGGGGGTGAGCGGACCGACATAGCGGAAGCGGATATGTCCCCCCCTGTCGATGAGATAGGTCTCGGGCACGCCATAGACGCCGAAATCGATGCCGGTGCGGCCGCTCTCATCGAGGCCGACGCGGCGATAGGGATCGCCGAGCTGGTCTAGATAGTGCGCGGTGTCGGCCGGCTTGTCCTTCCAGGCGATGCCGTAAAGCGGCACATGCTCTTGCTCGGCGAGCCGCATCAGCAGCGGCTGCTCCGTGCGGCACGGCACGCACCAGGAGGCGAAGAAATTGACCAGCGCGACCTGGCCGTTGAGCGTGCCGCGCGCCAGCCCGGCCTTGCCGTCAAGCCCGCCGAGATCGAATTCCGGCGCCGGTTGGTCGATCATCGCCGAAGGCAGCAGCGAGGGGTCCCGCCCCGGCCGCAGCGCCAGCGCGAAATACGCCGCCAGCACCAGGAAGAGGGCAACGGGAAGGAAATAGATCCAGCGCTGCTGCAGCGCCCCGGCTCGCCCCTCCCCCCTCGAGGGGGAGGGTTGGGAGGGGGGGCTGACCAGACGCGCTTCACCCATGGCGCGTCACTCCGCCGTCCTGGCGCCGCGCGGGGCCTTGGCGCGCTGGGCGATGCCGACGCGCCAGCGCCGGTCGCTGAGGCTCAAGAGGCCGCCGCCGGCCATCAGCACCGCGCCGATCCAGATCCACGGCACCAGCGGCTTCCAATAGGCGCGCACCGTCCAGCCTTGCCCGCTGTCGTCGCCCAGTGCGACATAGAGATCGGCGAGCAGATTGCTGTGGATCGCGGTCATTGCGGTGGTCTGCTGCTGCAGCGGGAAGAAGCGCTTCTCCGGATGCATTACCGCGATGGTGTTGCCGTCCCGGGTCACCGTGATGCTGGCGCGGTCGGCGGTGAAGTTGGGGCCCGGCGCTCGGGCGACGCCATCAAGATGCAGCACATAGCCGGCAATCGCGAGATCGCCGCCCGGCGCCACCACCTCGATGCGCTCCTGCTGCCAGGCCGAGGCGGTGATGCCGGCCACCGTGACGGCGAGCCCGATATGGGCGAGGCTCATGCCGTGGCCGGCGCGCGGCAAGCTGCGCGCCCGCCGCCAGCTCTCGCTGAAGGGCGCGCGCAGCAGCCTGATGCGCTCGGTCCATTCGACCACCGCCGCGAGCAAGGTCCAGGCCGCAAGTCCGAGGCCGAGCACCGCCAGCACCGGCCCGCCGCCGCTGGCATAAAGCCCAATCAGCACCACCACCGCTGTGCCTGCCAGCGCCAGCCACAGCCGCTGCAGCGCGGCGCCGAGGTCGCCGCGCTTCCAGGCGAGCAGCGGCCCGACCGCCACGGCGAGCAGCACCGGCACCATCAGCGGCACGAAGGTACGGTTGAAGAACGGGAATCCGACCGACAGCTTGGGCCCGCCGACCGCATCGGAGAACAGCGGATAGAGCGTGCCGAGGAACACCGTGGCGCAGCCGGTGCAGAGGAGCACGTTGTTGAGCACCAGCGCGCCCTCGCGCGAGATCGGCGCGAAGATGCCGCCGGCTTTGAGCAGCGGCGCGCGCGTGGCATAAAGGGCGAGCGAGCCGCCGATGGCAACGAGCAGCAGCAGCAGGATGAAGGTGCCGCGCGCGGGATCGACGGCAAAGGCGTGGACCGAGGTGAGCACGCCCGAGCGCACCAGGAAGGTCCCCACCAACGACAGCGAGAAGGTGACGATGGCGAGCAGGATGGTCCAGCTCTTGAGCGCGTCGCGCTTCTCGACGACGATTGCCGAATGCAGCAGCGCCGTGCCGACCAGCCACGGCATGAAGGAAGCGTTCTCGACGGGATCCCAGAACCACCAGCCGCCCCAGCCTAGGGTGTAATAGGCCCACCAGCTGCCCATGGCGATGCCGATGGTGAGCGCGCACCAGGCTGCAAGTGTCCAAGGCCTGACCCAGCGCGCCCAGGCGGCGTCGACGCGGCCCTCGATCAGCGCCGCAACCGCGAAAGAGAAGGCGACGGAGAAGCCGACATATCCGAGATAGAGGAACGGCGGATGGAAGGCGAGGCCGGGATCCTGCAGCACCGGGTTGAGCCCGCGCCCGTCGGCCGGCGCCGGCATGAGGCGGTGGAACGGGTCGGAGGTCAGCAGGATGAACAGCAGGAAGCCGCTGCCGACCATGCCTTGCACCGCCAGCACGCGCGCGCGCAGGGCCGG
>JASHRZ010000712.1 GCA_030037055.1 Alphaproteobacteria bacterium | reverse complement strand
ACCGCGCCCGATCCCGGCGAGGCGCCGGAGCCGGCCCCGCGCCCAGCCAAACTTGCGGCGCTGCCGCCGCGGCCGCCCGCGCGCCCCGGCGAGCCGGCTTGGCTGCGCTTTGCCGTGCCGGCGCCCGTGACCCAGGGTCGGCCGCACATCGCCATCGTCATCGACGATCTCGGCCTCGACAAGAAGCGCAGCGAGCGCGCCATCGCCTTGCCGGGGCCGCTGACCATGTCCTTCCTGCCCTATGCTGCCGACCTGCCACGGCTCACCGAGGCGGCGCGGCGCGCCGGGCACGAGCTTCTGGTGCATGTGCCGATGGAGCCGATGAGCCATGCCGAGGACATGGGCCCCAACGGGCTGAAGGTGGACCTCGGCGCCGAGGAGGTGCTGCGCCGGCTGCGCTGGGATCTCGGCCGTTTCGACGGCTATGTCGGCATCAACAACCATATGGGCAGCCGCTTCACCAGCGACGTCTCCAGCATGACGCCGGTGATGGAGGAGCTGAAGGTGCGGGGACTGCTGTTCCTGGATTCGCTCACCATCGGCAGCAGCACTGGCGTCGAGCTTGCGCGCAAGCTGGGCGTGCCGCATGCGGCGCGCGACGTCTTCCTCGACAACGAGATCAATGCCGCCGCCATCGCCGCGCAGCTCGCCGAGCTCGAGCAGCTGGCGCGCCATCACGGCAGCGCCATCGCCATCGGCCATCCCCATGATGTGACGCTCGACCAGCTCGCCGCCTGGCTCGCGAGCCTGCCGGGCAAGGACTTCGTGCTCGTGCCGCTGAGCGCCATCGTCAAGGAGCAGGTACCGCTCCAACGAGCGACGGGCTGACGGCGACGGCCCTGGAGCGTGCTTCCGCTGCACCCCATCGCCGCAGCGGCAACTTGCCCCAACTGAAGCGGCGCCCGCTTATCCCCGCGCGAACCTCACCGCCTCTTCCGCTGCCCTGAAGAGGGCGCGCGCCTTGTCCAGGATTTCCTGGTGCTCGGCGGCGGGGTCGCTGTCGGCAACGACGCCGCAGCCGGCCTGCACCACCATCTCGCCGTCCTTCACCACCGCGGTGCGCAGCACGATGCAGGTATCCATGCTGCCGTCGCCGGCGAAATATCCCACCGCGCCGCCATAAAGATTGCGCCGCTCGGTCTCGAGCGCATCGATGAGCTCCATCGCGCGCAGCTTGGGCGCGCCCGACATCGTGCCGGCGGGGAAGCCGGCGATGAGCGCGTCCATCGCGTCGTGGCGCGGGTCGATCTGCCCCTCGACATGGCTGCAGATATGCATGACGTGGCTGTAGCGCTCGATCACCATCTGCTCGGTGACGCGCACCGTGCCGATCTTCGCCACGCGGCCGACATCGTTGCGGGCGAGGTCAAGCAACATCAGGTGCTCGGCGCGCTCCTTGGGATCGGCGAGCAGCTCCTCGGCGAGCGCCGCATCCTCCGCCGCGGTGGCGCCGCGCCGCCTGGTGCCGGCAAGCGGGCGGATGGTCACCTTGCCGTCGCGCAGCCGCACCAGCACCTCGGGGCTCGAGCCCACGACGGCAAAGCTGCCGTAATCGAGGAAGAAGAGGAAAGGCGAGGGGTTGAGGCGGCGGAGCGCGCGATAGAGCGCGAAAGGCGGCAGCCGGAACGGCACGCGCAGACGCATCGACGGCACAACCTGGAAGATCTCGCCGGCGCGGATGTATTCCTTCGCCTGCTCGACCATGGCCATACATTGGGCGCGCGTCATGCTGGCCGCGGGCGGCGGCAATTCCTGCACCACTTCGGCGGTCTCGCGGCGGTGCGGCAGGCTGCGCTCGAAATCGGTCAGCACGTCGGCGAGCCGCTCGCGCGCGCGGTCGTAGGCGGCAGCGGGCGCGAGCCCCGGCTCCGGCCATGCCGGCGTCACCGCGGTGACGCGGTCGGCAATCGTGTCGAAGATGCAGACGATGCTCGGCCGCAGAAAGAGCCCGTCGGGAATGCCGAGCCTGTCAGGCTTCGTGTCCGGCAGCCGCTCCATCAGCGACGCCATGGAGTAGCCGATATAGCCGAAGAGGCCCGAGGCCATCGGCGGCAGCGGCGCCGGCGTCTCGACGCGGCATTCCGCGATCAGCGCGCGCAAGCTCGCCAGCGCGCCGCCTTCAGCCGGCAGGAAGGCATCGGGCTCGAAGCGCGCCTGCCGGTTGATCTCGGCGCGGTCGCCGAAGCAGCGCCAGATGAGATCGGGCTTCAGCCCGATGAAGGAATAGCGCCCGCGCGTGGCGCCGCCCTCCACGGATTCGAAGAGGAAGCTATTCGGCCTGCCATCCGCCAGCTTGAGCATGGCCGAGACCGGCGTCTCGAGATCGGATACCAGCGAGGTCCAGACCAGCACCGGTTTCCCCGCCGCGTAGCCCTCGCGGAACGCGTCGAAGCCCGGCGCGACCTGCATGGCGCGCGTACCGACTAGCGCATTTCGATGACTCGCCCCACCTCGCCCCGACCCTCTTCGCCCCCGGGGGCGGAGAGGGATGGACCCGCGCAGCGGGAGGGTGAGGTGGGGGAGCCGACGATGTCGCGCGCTATCCGAGGCATTTGCGATTCCGGGCGCTAGAACGCGCGCGCGACGACGGCGGGATCGATGCTGACGGGGTAGCGCTGGCGCAGCGCCTTGTCGAATTGCTGCAGTATGTCGTCGCGCATGCCCGGAGCGACGAGCCGGTCGGAGAACTGCGCTACCTGCTTCTCGTCCTTGGCGGGATCAGCGGGGATCACTTCCTTGACCTCCGCCACGACATAGCCATCGCTGCCCTGGCCGAAGACGGCGAGGCCGGGCTTGGCGCCAAAGAGGCTCGCGACCAGACTCGCCGGCAGCTTGGGATCGCCGCCGGCGCGGGTGAGCGGCTGCGTGATGAAGCTCTCGAGCTTGCGCTCGGCGGCGATGTCGGAAAGCTTCTTGCCGGCGGTCACTTGATCGGCGATTTCCTTGGCGAGCTGGGCGAGCGCCGCGTCGCGCTTGTCCTGTTGCCAGAGCTGCGTCGCTTGCGGCTTCACGGCATCGAGCGGCTTCACCGTCGCCGGGGTCACCGCGTCGATCTGCAGCACGTAGTAGCCGGCCTCGCCGAGATCGTTGAGCTGGCTCATCTCGCCCGAAGGCGTGTCGAAGACGGTCTTGAGGATGTCGGCGCCCGATGCCGGCAGCTCGACCGGCTTGCCGTCGGCGCCGCCGCCGTTGGCGTCGACGGTGTCGATCTTGCTCTGCTTGAGGCCGAAGCGCCGCACCAGCTCGGCCAAGGTCGCGCCGCCGGCCAGCGCGTCCTCGACCTTGCCGCGGATCTTCTCGATCTGATCGGCCGCCTGGTCGCGGGCGATCTCCTGGGCGAGTTTCTCCTTGACGCTGTCGAAGGGCTGCGTCTCCTCCGGCTTCACCTCGACGAGCCGCAGGATGTGCCAGCCGAGCGCGTCCTCGATCGGACGGGTGGTCTCGCCCTGCTTCAGCGCGAAAGCGGGATCGGCGAGCGGCGGCGGCAGATCGTCTTTCTTGAAGAAGCCGAGATCGAGCGTGTCCGGCGCCGCGCCGGCGACATCCTTGGCCACCTCGGCGAAATCCTTGCCTTGGGCAAGCTGCGCTGCCGCCTCATTCGCCTTCGCCTCGTCCGGCAGCAGGATCTGCTCGAACCGGCGCTGCTCGGGCGCGTGGAACTCGGCCGACCGGTTCTGGTATTCCTCGCGCAGCTTGTCGTCGGGCACGTTGATCTCGGCCGCGATGTCGTCGAGCAGCAGCACGCCGAGGCTGAAGCTGCGCAGCTCGGGCACGCGGAAATCGTCCTGATGCTGGTCGTAGAAGGCTTGGAGGTCGGCCTCGCCGGGCGTGCCGGGATCGGCGGCGGCGCTTGACGGCAGCACCAGCCCCTCGGCGACGCGCTTCTCCGCGCGGCTGCGGTAGAGCGCGTCGACGAGCTCGGAGGGCGGCGCGATAGCGTCGATCAGCGCCCCGTCGAGCTGCTGGCGCAGCAGATCGCCGCGCAGGCTCGCCTTGAACTGCGACGAGGTCATATGCTGGGCGGCGACGAATTGCTGGTAAAGCTGCGGCTCGAAGACGCCTTTGTCGTTCTGGAAGGCGCGGTTCGAGCGGATCAGCTCGTCGAGCGCCTCGTCGCTGACGGCGAGATGCAGGCGGCGGATCTCGAGATCGACGAGCTCGCGGCCGATGAGCCGCTGCAAGGCGCTGTCGACGATGCCGAGCTGCTTCAGCTGTTCGCTGTCGGGTGTGGCGCCGCGCAGGGCCTGCCGCCAGCGCTCGGCATCCTGGCGCACCGCCTGGCTCAGCTGCTGCACGTCGATCTTGCGGTCGCCGACCGTGGCGGCCACCGTGCTGGCGCTGCGGTTGCGGAAAATGTCGCCGATGCCCCAGACGCCGAAGGTGAGGATGAGGACGCCGAACAGAATCTTCACGACCAGGGACGAGGCTTTGGAGCGGATCGCTTGCAGCATGGCGGATATGACACGGATAGTGCGGCGCCGCTGAAACGGCGGGGCGATGGCGCGGATGATAGACGCGCCGCGCCGGCTCTCGCAAGGGCGGCTGGCCGGGCGCTGGCGGGTTGTGCTAGGAGGCGGCAGGTCAGGGAAATGCGCAAGCTGATTGCGGGCAACTGGAAGATGAACGGCCTTAAGCGCGAGGGGCTGGCGCTGGCGCGCGATCTCGCCCGGCGCGCCGCGGCCGAGCGCCCTGACTGCGATCTCGTCATCTGTCCGCCCGCGACCTTGCTGATGGCGGTGGGCGATGCCATCGCCGGCAGCGGCATCGGCCTCGGCGGGCAGGATTGCCATGCGGGGCCGCAAGGCGCGCATACCGGCGATATCAGCGCGGCGATGCTGCGCGATGCCGGCTGCAGCCACGTCATCCTCGGCCATTCCGAGCGCCGCAGCGATCATCACGAGACGGACGCGCTGATCCGCGCCAAGCTCGCGGCCGCACGCGATGCCGGGCTCGTCGCGATTCTCTGCGTCGGCGAGAGCGCCGAGGAGCGCGATGCCGGGCGCGCGCTGGAAATGGTCGGCCGCCAGCTCGCGGACTCGCTGCCTGACGGCCTGAGCGCGGCGCAGCTGGCGGTCGCCTATGAGCCGGTCTGGGCGATCGGCACCGGGCGCACGCCGGCGCCGGCCGACGTCGCCGCCGTCCACGCCCATCTCCGCGCCGCGCTCAAGGGCCGGCTCGCGGCGCCCTCGGAGGTGCGCCTCCTCTATGGCGGCTCGGTCAAGCCCGGCAACGCGCAGGAGCTGCTGCACGTCGCCGGGGTCGACGGCGCGCTGGTCGGCGGCGCCAGCCTCGATGCCGCGGATTTCTGGGCGAT
>JASHRZ010000711.1 GCA_030037055.1 Alphaproteobacteria bacterium | reverse complement strand
TCGGCGGCAACCTTCCGCGGCTCCGACAAGCGCGGCGGGGCGAATGGGGCGCGCATCCGTCTCGCGCCGCAGAAGGATTGGGAAGTCAACCAGCCTGCCCAGCTGGCAAAGGTGCTCGAAACCCTTGCGGGCATCCAGAAAGCCTTCAACGGCGCGGCCAGCGGAGGCAAGAAAGTGTCGCTCGCCGACCTGATCGTTCTCGGCGGCTCAGCCGCTATCGAGCAGGCCGCGAAGAAGGCCGGGCACGACGTGACCGTTCCCTTCGCGCCCGGCCGCACGGACGCGACGCCGGCGCAAACCGACGCTGAGTCCTTTGCCTATCTCGAACCGGTTGCGGACGGGTTCCGCAACTACCTCAAGGCCAGGTTCACCGTACCGGCGGAGGAGCTGCTGATCGACAAGGCGCAACTCCTCACGCTGACCGCCCCGGAGATGACGGTTCTCGTCGGCGGCCTGCGCGTCTTGGGCGCGAACCACGGCAAGTCGCAGCACGGCGTCTTCACGATTCGTCCGGAGATGCTGACCAACGACTTCTTCGTGAACCTCTTGGACATGGGCACCGAGTGGAAAGCGACCTCGGATGACAATGTGTTCGAGGGACACGACCGCAAGACCGGCAAACTCAAGTGGACCGGCACACGTGTCGACCTCGTCTTCGGTTCGAACTCCCAGCTGCGCGCGCTTGCCGAAGTCTATGGCGCCGACGACGCAGAAGAGAAGTTCGTGGCCGACTTCGTGGCGGCGTGGACCAAGGTGATGAACGCCGATCGCTTCGACCTTGCCTGAACTCGGCAGAAAGGTTTTCGAGGGCTTCTAGAATGCAGCGGCGACCTGGTATCGGGTGATCAGAGCCAAATCGAGGCTACGCAAATCCTACGAAGCCTGGGAAAACCTGGATGCTGGCGGTAGCCATGGACGAGAAATCAGGGCGGCGTTTCAAAACAACTTGAAATGCCGCCCTGACGCAAGCGCCCATCAAATCCGCTAGTCCAAGTTCGAGTCTGGGGCCATCGCGGGCAAGACACCCGGTCCAAATGGAATGACATCTTGGCACGATCCTGACCTGCGGGCTGCCGGCGCCTCCAGAATAAGGCCGCTCTGATCTGAAAGCCGACGTCGTATTTCTTCTCTGCCAGCGCATCACCGCCGGTGCCGATAATCAGCAGTGTCAGGCCAAAGAGGACGCTTTTACGCGTCGTGTTTCCTCTCGTTTTCCTCCCAGTTCGTGTCGGTCTTCACGGCGCTATGCGCCTCCACCATTCATGAAAGCCCCAACGCGCGTCACGGCGTCGAGCGACTCCAGGAATACGAGATGGCCGACGCCCTGGAACGTGGCGACTTCCGCTCTCCCCGTCAGCCGGTCTGCCCAATGCCGCGACAGCTGCACCGGAAGCGTTCGCTTGGCGCCTGGTCTCCTGTCGCGCGAATAGGTCTGATTCGATTGCAAGCGACGCATCGACGGACGTTCGTCCAGCTCTGCCTTTGCTTTGTAGCAGCTGCTGAGGGTGTGGCGCTGGTACCGGCCTCGGTTGCGGATTTTGAGCGGCTTGGTGTCACGTATCGGATGTTCCGTCCCGCGGTGCAGGTTCACATGGCGATAGCTCATCTGAAGGACGCGATCGCGGACCGCGCCCGCGACAAGTTCGTTGAAGCGGCCCGTGCCGCAGCCCGCACACAGGACAAGAAGCACCGAGTTGGCGCAAGTGGCGCACGCAGACCGCAGCACCGCGCATCGCCGTTGCCGTCGCGCCTTTAGCCCTGCTCCCATCTCATCTCCACTCGGGAAAACTGCCGAGACTTCATGTGTCCACCCGCCACCCCAAGGAGGTTTATTCGACGGCGCAGCGATAGCTTTTTGGTGTCCGTCCGGTGAAGGAGCCGCTCTCGCTGAATCCGATGCGTCCTGCTGCGTAAAGCCGTCGTCGGCGAGGTAGCGGTCGCGCTTGGCTCATTCCGCCTCGGCTTGCAGCAAGCTGACGCCGGCTGCGGGCTCGCTCCCCCTCCCTTGGTCTCGGGTCCATCCCCTGCTCTTGGCGCGAGACCTATGGGCGGGGCCGGCCCCCCTCGAAACCGTCGCGCACCAGTTTTTTCCCCGCCCGCTGCGCGGGCTCCTCGCGGCCGCTGCGCTCCAAAAAACTTGCCCGCTCGGGTCCTCCGCCGCGCTCCGGCCCTGCGGGTTCAAAAGGTCCGGCCCCGCCCATGAACGGTCCGCCATCGCAGGGAATGGACCCGCGACCCCACGAGGAGAAGAGCAATGCCTGCCATCGGATTCGTCAGCAAGCAAGCGAGCGGCGGCTACAAGGGCCAGCTTCGCACCCTCACCATCCGCGCCGACATCGACATCGTCCCCAACGCCAGCAAGAGCGCCGACAACCATCCCGACTTCCGGGTCTTGACCCAGGGCGTCGAGATCGGCGCCGGGTGGCTGCGGACCGGCGGGGTCTCGGGCAAGCCCTACGTCTCGCTCAGCCTCGCCGCCCCGGAGTTCGGGCCGACGAAGCTCTACGCCAATCTCGGCCGCGCCGCGGGGCAGGACGATGACGACGCCTTCGCCGTGATCTGGAACGCCGCCGACTGACCGGGAGGGGCTTCCCGACCCGTCTCCCATCGCGACGCTGCGGACCTCATCGCTCGCGAGCGGCGACGCCGCAGTGGGGGACGTCGGACGAGCCCGCCGCCGGCGCAACGCCGATAGATCCCACCAGTGCGGGTCAGGAAGCTCGCGGTGCCCCGCCGCTCCGGACGGCGGGGTGCCGCACCCGCGAGGACTGGATCCGGGACTTTCTCTCGTCCCCTCGGCACTTGCGGCGCGTCATTCGCCCCGCCGCTGGCGCTAGCGTCTGCTCGTCGTCCATGGCGAGGCGCCCATGGGAGACGGAGCCGACGGGGCAGGCCAGATGTACGACAAGAATCCCAAACGGCGCTCTCCAACGTCGCCGATCGATCGTCGCGGCCGCGCAATTTTGCGCTTCGCGCATTGTCCTCGTCGCCGCGAGAGGGGTGGCTTCGATGCCGAGCGATCGCCCACCGGCGCTCCTCGAGAGCCCGAGAGCGGCTTCGTCATGTGCGCCGGTCGGCCACCTGCGGCACGTCAAACTGCCTTGCCGTACGGCCAATGCAACGCTGCAAAACGCCGTCACCGATGGTCAGAAGCGAAACTATATGATGCTTCGGGTCTGACATTTTTGGCGATTGCGACAGCGTCCTAGCGGCCTTCGCCGCGAGCGCCCGAAGCGGTGATAGGCGCTCGAGAGAGCGAGAGAGGAACGCCGGATCCCTGATCTGAGCTTTCACTCCCGAAGTCACAAGCTCCTGCCGTGGAATTGGCGACGAACGGAGCCATCACGCTGAGCGTCTTGAGCTTCGCGAACGAGCCACGCGCAGCGAGCGAGAACAACAAATCCAGGATCCGAGAACGAGGGCGCAACGAACGCGCGCTTACTCTCACTGCGACATTCGATGGCATTCGCATGGCTCTTCCATTCGCCAAGAATCAGCAGACGCGGCCAGCTGGATATGGGTTTGACGGGGGTCGGATCGCAGGATTCTCGTCGAAGCTGTGCTCATCGGCGACGATGTTTCCGCACGAAAATCGACATCGAGCGGCAAGCTCGGATGCTCCCGGTGCAGCCTCGTTCCGAAGGATGCAGTGGCCCGCAACGATTCTTGCGGGTCGCACTAAGGGATAGTGAGGAGGGGCTGGGGGGAGAAGCGCTCTGAGTGACGGCGTAATCGGGCTTGAGCCCCGTGTGAGAAATCCCTTGCCGTCTGTGGCAGCGTTGCGAGCACCGATGCGGCTCGGCAAGCGAGCGGCTGTCCCCCAAAATGATGCTGGTCCAACGGGGTCGCGCAAGCGCCCCAAGCAACATCGGAGGACAGCCATGGAATATTTTGC
>JASHRZ010000710.1 GCA_030037055.1 Alphaproteobacteria bacterium | reverse complement strand
GCCGGCTATCTGCGCTTCTGCCTCGACGACGAGGGACGCGCGGCGCGCCGCATCGAGGCGGCCGTGCGTTGGCGCTGCCGGACGCTGGCGCTGCCCTATGGCGATCAGGGTCTGCTGCTGCCCGCGGCGCTTTATCACGAGCTCGGCGGCTTCCGGACGCTGCCGCTGATGGAGGATGTCGATCTCGCGCGCCGCCTCGGCCGCGACCGGCTGGCGGCGCTCGCCGCCGAGGCCATCACCTCGGCCGGGCGCTACCGCCGGGACGGCTATGTCGCGCGGCCGCTGCGCAATCTCTGCTGCCTCGCGCTCTATTTCCTCGGCGTGCCGCCGCGCCTGCTGCTGCGGATCTACCGCTGATGCGGCTTCGGCGGCATGTCGTCGTCTTCCTGCGCGCGCCGCGGCTGGGGCGCGTCAAGTCGCGGCTCGCCGCCGGCATCGGTGATCTTTCGGCGCTGCGCTTCTACCGCGAGACGAGCACGCAGCTGCTGTGCAGCCTGGCGCGCGACCGGCGCTGGCGCCTGGAGCTGTGGGTGACGCCGGAGCGCGTGCGCGTGCGCTGGCCGGTTGCAGCATCGCGTCGCGGGCAGGGCAGCGGCGATCTCGGGCGGCGTATGGCGCGGGTGTTCACGACGCTGCCGCCGGGTCCCGCGGTGATCATCGGTTCCGACATTCCCGAGCTCCATCCGGCGCACATCGTGGCGGCGTTCCGCGCGCTGGGTGGCGCCGAGGCGGTGTTCGGCCCGGCGGCGGATGGCGGCTACTGGTTGGTGGGATTGCGCCGGCGCCCGCGCGTGCCTCGCGGGCTGTTCGAGCGCGTGCGCTGGTCGAGCCCGCAGGCGCTCGCCGATACGCTGGCGGGATTGCCGCGCGGCATGAGCGTGGCGATGCTGGAGACGCTGGCCGATGTCGACGTCGCCGCGGATTACGCGCGCTGGCGCGTCAGCGCTGGTGCTCCTGCAGACGGGGCATGAGCTCCACGAGATTGCACGGGCGCAGGCGGTTGTCCAGCTGGTGGCGGATGATGTCCTCCCAGGCGTCGCGGCAGGCGCCGGGCGAGCCAGGGAGCGCGAAGAGATAAGTGCCGCCGGCAACGCCGGCGGTGGCGCGGCTTTGCAGCGTCGAGGTGCCGATCTTCTGGTAGCTGAGCCAGCGGAAGAGCTCGCCGAAGCCCGTGATCTCCTTCTCGTAGACGGCGTGGAACGCCTCGGGCGTGACGTCGCGGCCGGTGACGCCGGTGCCGCCGGTGGAGATGACGACGTCGACCAGCGGGTCGGCGATCCAGGCTTGGAGCTGGGCGATGATCGGCGATTTTTCGTCGCGCAGGATGCGGCGATCGCGGACGCGATGGCCGGCGGCGGTGATCAGCTCGACCAGCGTGCGGCCGGATTTATCGTCGGCCTCGCTGCGCGTGTCGGAGACGGTGAGGACGGCGATGTTGACGGCGAGGAAGGGGCGACGCTCATCGATTGTCGGCATGACGACGATCCCGCGGCTCTGTCGTGCTGTCGACCGCGGTATAGGTCGGCCATTGCCCGGCGGCAAGCGCGTCGAGATCGGGCGCGGCTTGGCCGAGGCGCTGGCGGTAGATCCAGTAGTTTGCCAGCACACGCTCGGTGAAGTTGCGCGTCTCGCGCGAGGGCATGCTCTCGATGAAGAGCAGCGGATCCTTGCCCAGCTCGGGCGCCGACCGCCAGCGCAGCAGCGCGCCCGGTCCGCAATTGTACGCGGCAGCGATGAGCACGAGGTTGTCGCCGATCTGACTCTGCTCGATCAGGCTGACGATGTATTCCTGCGCGAGCGCCAGATTGAGCTCGGGCTCGGCGAGCGGATCGGGCGACGACCGCGCACCGGCGCGCCGCAGCGGCACGCCGCTGCGCCTGGCCATGGCGTGCGCTGTGGCCGGCATCAGCTGCATCAGACCGACGGCGCCAGCATTGCTCTGCACCCGCGGCAGGAACTGCGATTCCTGGCGCATCAGGGCGAAGAGCAAGGCGCGGTCGACGGTGAAGCCGCCGAGCGGAGTCCAGCGCGGCACCGGGTAGAGGGCGTGATCGTGATGCCGGCCGTCGCTCTCGGCGGCGAGCCCGGCAAGCTGCAAGCTGAGCGCCGGCATGTTGGCGCGGTCGGCGACCGCGACCAGCGCCTCGAGCAGCGCCGGCGAGGCGCGCGCGGCGAGCGCGCGCAGTTCCGCCTCGGCGCGCGCCGGCTCGTCCGCTTGCAACAGCGCCATCGCCCGGCGCCCGGCCGGCACGGCGACGACGATGTCGGCATCGAGCGTGGTGAAGGGCAAATCGTCGAAATCGAGATAGGTGTCGACACCGAGCGTGCGCAGCGCCAGTTGGCCGTAGAACGTGCGAGGATGCTCGGCGGCGATGCCGAGCCAGTAGTTGAACAGCTCGGGGTGGCGATCGCGGAGCTCGACGCGCGCCGCCCAGAAGGCGGCCGCCGCGGTCATCCAGCTCGACTGGCCCGGCGCGCGCGCCAGGGCCTGGAAATGCGTCCCGGCCTCGGCGTGGCGGCCGAGCCGCCAGGCGGCGAGCCCCGCCTGCCATTGGGCGACGGCGGCATAGGCGGGGCTGTGGGTGGCGGTGCTGAGGCTCAGCGCCTCCTGCACTTGGCCGGCGGCGAAATATCCGGCCGCGATGAGCGTGCGCAACTCGTCCTGCTGGCCGAGCGTCAGGAGATGCCGGGCGTCATAGCCGGCCAAGGTCAGCTCGGCCCGGCGCGAATCGTCGGCGGCAAGCGTGCTGATCTCGCGGCGCAGCTCCTGCGCCTGGCGGCGCTCGGCGGCGGAAAGCCGGCGGTCGCCGGAAGCGGCCTCCTCCGCGTCCTCGTCGAGGCTGCGCGGCGCCAGGCTGGCAACGGTCGCGCGCGTGGGGGCGGGGGCGTTCGCAGGACGCCGGCGCAGCGCCAGCCCATAGATCGCCTTCGCGTCGGGCTCGTCCGCATGGGCGGCAAGCCAGGCGGCGAGCTCGGCGTAGCTCGAACGGTAGTTCTTGTGGAGATAGCGCTGCGCCTCGAGGGCGCCGAGCAGCAGCCGATCGCGCAAGTCGCGGATCTCGCGATCGGCCTCGGCCCAGCGGCCGCTGCTCTGCAAGTGGAAGATGCGGCGGTAGCGCACCGCATCGCTCGGCGCCAGCACGGTGGGAAGGTCTGCTTCGAGCGGCGGATCGTCGCCGGGGGTGAGGGCCGAAGTGCGGATAGATTCCGCCCCTGCGCTGCTGCTGGGGAGCGTCGCCAGAGTGCCGGGCAACACGGCAGCGAGGGTGACAAAAATCCTGAATCTCACCCAAGTGTTGCCCGGCCGGAGGTCATATCTCCTGCCCTGCATGCCAACGCCAATAGACTATTGCCCAAGGCGCTGGCAAGACAAAACGGCGTAAAAATTTCAGGCAGTCTGGAGCCATCGGACATTTGTTTACGGATTTCCGTGGGTTACTGTCCATCCTTCAGCTTTGACTGAACCGCCAGGAGGTCCCTCCAGGCCTCGCCTTTTCGGGCGGGGCTGCGCAGCAGGAAGGAGGGATGGTAGGTGGCGATGGCCGGAACGGTTTGTTCCAGACCCTCGACCTCAAGCTCGAACCAGCGGCCGCGCAGCCGCATGATCCCATCGCCGCGCCGCAGCAGCGCGGAGGCCGCGGTGCCGCCAGACAGCATGATCACGCGCGGCCGGAGCAACATGATGTGCCGCCACACGAAGGGCAGGCAGGCGGCGACCTCGTCCTGAGTCGGCTTGCGGTTGCCGGGCGGGCGCCAGAACAGCACATTGGTGATATAGGCGTTCTTCCGGCGGTCGTAGCCGATTGTCGCCAGCATGCGGTCGAGCAGCTGGCCGCTGCGGCCGACGAAAGGCCGGCCGATGCG
>JASHRZ010000709.1 GCA_030037055.1 Alphaproteobacteria bacterium | reverse complement strand
CCGCGCCATGTTTCCGATCTCGTCGCCGCGCTCGACGCCGGGGATGTCGACATCCGTCTCATTTCCCGCGAGTGCGTGCATGGACCGGGCGAGAGCGAGCAGCGGGTCGGTGATCGAGCGCCGCATATAAAGGAGACTGCCGATGACCAGCAATCCTGCGAACCCCACCGCGACGACCGTCAAGGTGCGCGCGCTGCGGTAAGCCGAGTCGGCGCTCAGCCCAGCACGCTGGGCCTTTGCCACGTTGAGTTCGGTCAATGCGTCCAAAGCATCGCTCGCCGCTTCATAGGCCGATCGCGAACTTGTCATGTACATCTTGATCGCCTCCGGTTTCCGGCCGCCGGCGGCCGCTCCAAGAACTTGATCGGCAATGTCTCTGTAAGCGCGCCATAGCGTCTGGAACCTCGCGTATCCGTCGGCCTCGTCCTTCTCGTGGCGGATGTGCTCGTAGCTGTGCTGAGCCAGGGTAATCCGCTGATCGAGCTCTTCCCGCTCCTTGTCGTTCGCCGCCGCCTCGGCCAAGCTCGAAGCAAGAAGAGCGGTGCCTTCCGCCGCGCGGAAGTCGGAGGTGAAGTTGTTGAGATCGCCGATGTACTGGGTGCTCCGGAAGAACCGGTCGCGGATTTCGGCGGAGAATTTGTAATAGTCCGTGAGGCGCCAGATGCTGAAAGAGCCGAGGACAATCACCACCAGCAGGACAAGCAGGAACACCGTCGAAAAGCGGAATTTGATCGAACGACGTCCGACCGAGAATGTCCGGATCATTGCACCGCCGCTCCGCGACGGGACCGGCGAGTGGGGCGGTATGCGAAACGATGTCGCCGGCCGATCCCGCTCCGATTCGAGGTGCCGCTGGGATTCGTCACAGTTTCCTTCCGTTGCGTCCTTGTCCCATACTCGCCCCGGCGCCGGGGTTCCCAAGGATGGTTGTCTCCGGCGCGGCTGCGGACCACTCTAGCCCCACTTTGCCATGGCGGAAGCGCGAAAGAGAATACTTTGCATCGAAGACGAGCCGGAGACCGCGGCGTTGCTCGCGGAAGAGCTTGTCGATCGAGGCTTCGAGGTCTTGGTCGCCCACGATGGCCAAGAGGGATTCAGCGCGATCCTGAGATGGGAGCCCGATCTGGTGCTCTGCGACGTCAACATGCCCGTCATGTCGGGCTTTGAGGTCTTGGAGCGTCTGACCGCGATCGCTCCGCGCTTCGGACGGATGCCGTTCGTGTTCCTTACCGCCTTCACCGACCGCGACAGCGAGCTCAAGGGGCGGAATCTCGGGGCCGACGACTACGTCACCAAGCCCATCGACTTCGAGGTGCTCACCGCCATCATCAAGGCCCGCCTCGCGCGTGTCGCGCGCAGCGAAATCTGGCCGAAGAGCGTGGCGCTCAACGAGCGCGAGATCCAGGCGCTGACTTGGGCGGCGCGCGGCAAAACCTCGGCGGAAATCGCGCAGATTCTCGGACTGAGCAAGCGAACCGTCGATTTTCACATCGACAACGCGCGCTCCAAGCTCGGCACCACCACGCGCATCGAAGCGGTTATCAAGGCCATATCGGGCCGGATCATCGAGCCCTGAAGCGTAGACGACAACGCCATTCGCTCGCACGGCGCCTCACTTCTGATTGACGGTTGTCCAGCCCTGGGCAATATGGTCGGCAACGCAGGCTTCTCTCTGCGACCAGGGGGATTGATCCCATACCCCCTCGGTGCAGGTCGCGGTCTCGCCGCTCCGCGGATTGCGCACTACCACCGGGGCACCGCATCCTGCAAGCAGCAGGGCCGTAAGAAAGAGCATCGCGTATCGCATCGTTCTATCCTCCGGTCGCCACAGGCTCTTAGAACTTCCGCCGCATCGTCGTGCCGTTGATGCTTGCGGCGAGGCTCGCCGCCATCGCGGGGCCGCCGAGACCGCCCCATGACCCTGCGGCGCCGCCCAGGCCCGAGGCCGGGAGGCCGGCCTTGGCGGCGGGGGCAAGAGCGGCGGCGCGCTTGGCCGCGGGTTGCTGCGCCTTCAACGCCGCGGGCCGCCGGCCCGCTTTCCCCGGCGATCGCACATTGGAACGGATGCGCTGGATGGTCTGCATGAGGTTCAGCGTGAGCGTAGAGATAGCGTGTGGCCGGTTGGAGCGGATCAAGAGGTTGCCAGACCCCGGTAGCCCCGTCGCCGGCGATATGACGGCGCCCGCCGCCGCTCCCGCGGAGGGCGCTTCGATGTCGGGCGCGACCATTGCCACGCTCGGCGTGGAATAGGGCGGTACGGTCTCGTCTGGCACGCTGTCGCGCGGCAGCACGGCCACGGGCGCCGCCACGCTCGCGCTCGGCGGCGCCACGCTCTCCTCCGGCGCGGCGCCGGCCAGGATCCCGGCGTCGGACGGAAACTCCAGTCGCATCGGCTTCACCGGCAGGAGCTTCGCCTGCATCGCCAGCCCGGCGCAGAGCAGGGCGGCGAAGAGGAAGGGCAGCAGCGGCGCAATGCGGTCGCGCGCGAGGGCGGCAGGGCGGAGCGTGATCACGGCACCGTTTCCCTCACTCGTCGCCGCCTGGGACATGGTTGAACTGCCGCTCCACCTTCTCCGACTCGACCGCGACGGGGGCGGGACCGGCGCCGCCGCTGTCCTTGCCGATGAACATCATGCGCAGCGCCGGCACGATCACCAGCAGCAGGATCGGACCGAGGATCAAGCCGCCGACGACCACGGTGGCGAGCGGGCGCTGCACCTGGCTGCCGATGCCGGTCGAGATGGCGGCGGGGAAGAGGCCGATGGCGGCGGACAGCGCCGTCATCAGCATCGGCCGCATCCGCTGCTCGGCGGAGCCGCGCATGGCGTCCAAGGGGCCGAAGCGCTGCAGCCGCAGCTGGTTGTAGTAGGTCATCATCAGGATGCCGTCCATGACCGTGACGCCGAACAGCGAGATGAAGCCGATCGCGGCCGAGATGCTGAAGGGCTGGCCGGTGAAGAACAGCGCCAGGACGCCGCCGCTGATCGCGAAGGGTATGCCAGCCAGGACGAGCAGGCTGTCGCGCAGCGAATTGAAGAGGCCATAGAGCAGCACGAGGATCAGCGCGAGGCTGATCGGCACGATCACTTCGAGGCGCTCCTGGGCTTTCTCGAGATCCTCGAACTCGCCGGCCCAGATCATGCGATAGCCGTTGGGCAGCTTCACATTCTGTGCGATGCGTTGCTGCGCCTCCGCGACGGCACCGCCGAGGTCGCGTTCGCGTACGCTGAACTTGACCGGAATGATCCGCTTGACGGCCTCGTGATAGATGTAGGACGCACCCGTATCCAGGCTGATCTTGGCGAGCTCACGCAATGGGATGTAAGCCGTCGTGCCGCTGGCCGTCTGATAGCCGACCGGAATATCCTCCACCGCGTCGATGCTGCTGCGATAGCCCGGCGCGAAGCGCAGCGTCAGATTGAAGGAGCGGTCGCCTTCGAGCACGGTGGATGCCACCTGGCCGGCCATCGCGGCCTGGATGACGGTATTCACGTCGCCGGTATTGAGCCCGTGGCGCGCGGCCGCGTCGCGATCGATCCTGATGTTGAGGTTCGGCTGCCCGACGACGTGGAAGATGCCGACATCCTCCATCCCCCGGACCTGCTTCAGCTCATAAGCGACCTGCTTGGCCAGTCCTTCCAGGACGTTCAGATTCTGGCCGACGATTTTGACGGAATTGGCGCCTTTGACCCCGGAGATCGCCTCCTCGACGTTGTCCTGGATGTATTGCGAGAAGTTGAAGCCGACGCCCGGCAGCGCCGCCTGGAGTTCGTCCTGCAACTGCTTGGTCAGCTTGTCCTTGGTGAGGCCCGAGGGCCATTGATCCAACGGCTTCAGGGGCGCGAAGATCTCGACGTTGGAGAAGGGCGAGGCATCGCTGCCGTTGTCCGGGCGGCCGTGCTGCGACACCGTGGTGATCACTTCGGGATGGCTGAGCAGGATCTCGCGCATCTTGCGCGTCGCGTCGGTGCCGGCATCGAGTGTCATCGAGGGCGGCAAGGAAGCGCGAATCCAGTAATTGCCCTCTTCAAGGGCCGGCAGGAATTCGGTGCCGAGATGGGGGATCAACGCGCCGACCACGGCCAGGAAGACGAGGCCGGCGGCGACCGCGGTCTTGCGATGCGTCAGCGTGAAATCGAGCACCGGGGTGTAGACCGCCCGGACCGCCCTGACCAGGATCGTCTCCACTTCCTTGACATGCTGCGGCAGCAGCAGGGACGACAGGACCGGGGTCACGGTGAAGGTCGCCATCAAGGCGCCGACCAGGGCGTAGCCATAGGTGCGCGCCATGGGGCCGAAGATCTGGCCTTCCACACCCTGCATGGTGAAGAGCGGCACGAAGGCGGCCACCGTGATGGCGGCCGAGAAAAGGATCGCCCGGTCGACCTGCAGGCCGCTGATCAGGATGAGGCGGAGGCGGTTGGTCCAGGTCTTGATCGTCGACAGCCGGTGCGGGCTGGTGGGATCGACGCCCCACACCCCTTGATGGAGGTCCTCGAGAAGGCGGCGCTTGTCGTCCGGCTTCGACTGGAAGTTGCGGAAGATGTTCTCGACCAGGATGACCGCGCTGTCGACGATGATGCCGAAATCGACGGCGCCGACGGAGAGCAGGTTGGCATCCTCGCCCTGGAGGACCAGCAGGATGACGGCGAAGAAGAGCGCGATCGGGATGTTCGCGCCGACGATGATGGCGCTGCGGAGATCGCCGAGGAAGACCCACTGGATGAAGAACACCAGCAGGCAGCCGAAGATCAGATTGTGCAGCACCGTGTGCGTGGTCACGTTGACCAGCGCCAATCGATTATAGATCTTGACGATCTTGACCCCGGGCGGCAGCGTTCCGTCGCTGTTCATCTGATCGACCATCGCGTCGATCTTCGGCACGATCTCGTTCGTGTGATAGGTCCGCCCCATCACGATGATCGAGTAGACGATGTCGTCGCGATGGTCGCGGCCGACGATGCCGAGCCGCGGCACGTAGCCGACATAGACCCTGGCGACATCCTTCACCTGGATGGGAATGCCGTTTTGCGTCGTGAGGACGATGTTCTCGATGTCGCCGACGTGGTAGCCCTGGGTGAGGTCGTCGTCGCCGCCGCTGTTGACGAGCCCGACGCCGCGGATGTTCACCGACTGCTCGCCGATGTTGATCTCGCGGCCGCCGACGTTAATGTTGGCGTTGCCCAACGCCTGCAGCACCTGCGGCACGGTGAGATGGTAGGCCTCGAGCTTGTTCAAGTCGGCCTCGACCTCGAATTCCTTGGTCGTGCCGCCGAAGCTGTTGTACTGCACCACGCCGGGAATCGTGGAGAGCCGGCGGCCGACGATCCAGTCCTGCACCGTGCGCAGGTTGGTAAGGCCGAAATGCGGCGGTCCCACCACCTCGTAGCGGTAGACCTCGCCCACCAGGCTCGATTGCTGGATCGAGGGCGAGACGTTGTTGGGCAGCGAGACGTTCTGCTGCAGGCTGAGCGCGGCCTGGGTGTAGGCGAAATAGTAATCGACGCCGTATTTGAAGGTGACGCGGACGAAGGAGAGGCCGTAGAACGAGGTCGAGCGGATGTTGTCGATGCCCGGCGTCGCGTAGAGGCCGATCTCCATCGGGATGGTGTAGTAGCGCTCCATCTCCTCGGCCGAGAGCCCCGCCTGCTGCGCCGTGATCTCGAGAATCACCGGCGCCGGATTGGGGTAGGCCTCGATGTTGATCTTGAAGAAGGCGATCAACCCGGCGCCGAGGAAGGCGATCAGCCCGCAGATGACGATCGCGCGGCGGGTGAGAACGAAGCTGAGGAGAGATTTCAGCACGAGCGGCTCTTTCGAAACATTTGTGGGCCTTGCGGCGCGAGCGCCCTAGGAGGCGGCGCCGATGTTGTTGACGATGTTGTCGAGCAGCAGGGCGCCTTTGGTCGCGATCAACTCACCGGCCCGCAGACCTTCCACGATCTGACGGTAGCCGTCCTTCTCCAAGCCGATCTTGATCACCCGCTGGGTGAAACGGCGACGGTCGATGGTGACCCACAGGGTCATCGTCCCGTCGCCTTGCCGGACCACGCCCTCCAGCGGCGCGGCCGGCGCCCGTATCGGCGCGCCGGTGCTGATCACGAAGCTCGCGAACATCCCGGGCCTCAGCTCGTGTTGGGGATCCGGAACTTCCGAACGCACCAGCAGCCGGTGAATGTTCGGATCGACCGCCGTCGCAATTCGAGAGATCTTTCCGGTGAACACCCGCCCCGGAAAGGTCATGACCGATACCCTCACCTCCTGCCCGACGTGGTAGAGCGCGGCGTCGCTCTCGTTTACGTTGGCGAGCATCCACACGGTCGAGATGTCGGCGACGACGTAAGGCGCCGGCGGGCTCGCGGGCTGCACGAAGAGCCCGGGCTGCGCGTTGCGCGCTGTCACCACACCGGCAATTGGGCTCGGCACGACCAGCGACTTGTCGATCCGGCGCTGCGCAATCATGCGATCGATCTCGGCATCGTTCTTGCCGAAAATGCGCACGGCGTCGCGCGCGGCGCGGAGCGCGCCCTCGGCCGTCTGCTGGTCGGACTCCGCCTGCTCGAGATCCTTCTGGGCGAGCGCCTGCTTGGCGTAGAGGTCCTTGGCACGCAGCAGGGCGCGGGTGGTCAGATCGAGAACCCCCGCCGCCGCGATCAAGGTCGATTCCGCCTGGATCAGATCGGGGCTCTCGATCGTGAACAGGGTTTGGTCCTTCTTCACCTCATCGCCGAGCACCGGAAAGGCCTCAAGGATCCGCCCCTGATAGGGCGTGAATACCTGAACCGCCATGTCTTCGTTGAAATCGATGCTGCCGAAGGATTCTTTCTCCAGCGGGAAGACACGCTCAGACACCGCCTCGACGGTGATCGACTTCAGCTGGTCGTCTGTCAAATCGACGCTCGGTTCGCCCTGCGGCGTGTCGGCCGCCTGGTTCGTCGGCTTCCGCTGAGGCGCGTCGGCCGCCGTAGCTCCGATCGATTTGATCCCGACATAGCCGGCCACCGTCAAGGTCAACAGGACCGTCGCGGCGGCGAGAAGCTTGTCGAGCCGGTCGAACTGGTCGAATCGCATCATTCGCGCCGCAGCAGCCACGATCTTGTGGAACTGGTCGAATCGCATCGTTCGCACTCCATGACCAATCGAGCCCGAAGATGTTCGGTGCGCGGCGTCCGGTCTACTGTGACAAGTCACAGTTCTCCCGCCATAGGCCCGACATTAGAATTCGCGCGTCGAAAACGGGACGGCGTCGCCATTTTCGGGAACCAACATGCGTATGCGTTTGACCGGCCTTGCAACCCTGTTGGCGATTGCGTCGCTGCTTTCCGCCTGCTCGGTCGGCCCCGACTTCCTGCGGCCGGCCGCGCCCAAGGACGCGGGATATACGCCGATGCCGCTGCCCAAAACGACAACCACCGCGGCGATCTACGGCGGCGATGCGCAGCGCTTCATCGAGGGCGGCGACATCCGCTTCGACTGGTGGACGGTGTTCCAGTCGCCGGCGCTCAACGCGCTGGTGGAGAAGGCGATCCGGGCGAATCCGACGATCGAGGCGGCGCAGCGGGCGCTCAGCGCCGCGGAGGAGAATGTCTACGCCCAGCAGGGCTTTTTCTACCCGACCGTAGGGGTCGGCTACCAGTTCGAGCGCCAGAAAGTGGCGGGCAATCTTTCGGCTAGCGTGGCGCCCGGCGTCCAAGGCAACGGCCGGGACATCGTTGCCGTCCAGAACCTCACCGGCGAGCCGCACAACAAGCCGCTCTTCTACAATTTCCATACCGCGCAGGTGACGGTCGGATATTCGCCGGACGTGTTCGGCCTCAATCGGCGGCAGGTCGAATCGCTGGAGGCGCAGGCCGCGGTGCAGCGCTACGAGCTCGAGGCGACCTATATCACGCTCGCCGCGAACGTCGTCGCTGCCGCGATCCAGGAAGTCTCGGTGCGCTCCCAGATCGCCGCGGTCAAGGAGATTATCGACATCAACGTCAAGTCGCTCGATCTGTTGCGCGCGCAGCAGAAGGCGGGCTATGCCATGGGCATCGACGTCGCGGCCCAGGAGGCTGCGCTCGCGGCGGCGAAGCAGCTGCTGCCGCCGCTGCAAAGTCAGTTCGAGCAGACGCGAGACTTGATTCGCGCGCTGGTCGGCAATCTGCCGAACGAGGACGTGGAGGAAACCTTCGAGCTTTCGTCCCTCCACCTGCCGCAGGACCTGCCGGTCAGCATCCCGTCGAAGCTGGTGGATCAGCGCCCCGACGTCCGCGCCGCCGAGGAGCAGCTGCGCTCCGCCAACGCCCAGGTGGGCGTCGCCATTGCTAACCGGCTGCCACTCTTCTCCATCACCGCCGCGGCCGGTGGAACGGCCACTGAGTTCAACCAGATGTTCAGCGCCGGCGGGCCGTTCTGGAGCATCATCGGCTCCGTCGCCCAGACGGTGTTTGACGGCGGTACGCTGCTTCACCGGGAGCGCGCTGCGGACGAGGCGCTTTATCAGGCGGCGGCGCAGTATCGCATCACCGTCATCACCGCCTATCAGAATGTCGCCGACACGCTTCACGTATTGGTGTCGGATGCCGACGCCCTGTCGGCTGCCTTGGAGGCGGAGCTTGCGGCGAAGAAGACGCTCGACCTGACGCGCGCCCAGATGGATAAGGGCTACGTCAACTACCTGATCCTCCTCCAGGCCGAAGCGGCCTATCAGCAAGCGCTGCTCACCTTGGTGCAGGCACAGGCGACGCGGTTCGGCGACACCGCCGCGCTCTTCGAGGCCTTGGGGGGCGGCTGGTGGAACCACGCCGGCGCCGCAGCGCGCGACGGCGGCGAAGCGCCGGGGACGGCGGAGCGGGTCTCCGCGTCGTCGGAGGGCGAACGCCGGTCAACCGTCCAATGACCCCAGTGCCGATCGCGGGCAGTCTCGCGGCGGGCGCTATCGGCAAGGGCGCTGCCGCCGCGCCGCGCCAGCAGGCCGATGTCGCATCGGCCGAAGTGACCTCCCGACGTGGACAAGCCCGC
>JASHRZ010000708.1 GCA_030037055.1 Alphaproteobacteria bacterium | reverse complement strand
TCGAAGGTGAGGCGGCCGAGCTGCGCCAGGTCGAGGCGCGGGCTCGGGGCGGCGACGCGCTGGGGCCAGCCCAGCGCATAGGCGATGGGCGTGCGCATGTCGGGCAAGCCAAGCTGCGCCAGCACCGAGCCGTCCTTGTAATAGACGAGGCCGTGCACCACCGATTGCGGATGGACGACGACATCGATCTGCTCGCTCGCGAGAGCGAAGAGATGATGCGCCTCGATGATCTCGAGCCCCTTGTTCATCATGGTGGCGCTGTCGACCGAGATCTTGGCGCCCATCGACCAGTTGGGGTGTTTCACTGCCTCGGCCGGCGTCACCGCTGCCATGGCCTCGATCGAGCGCTCGCGGAAGGGGCCGCCGCTTGCCGTCAGCACGATGCGCTCGACCGCGTGCGCCTCCTCGGCGTCGAACACCTGGAAGATCGCGTTGTGCTCGCTGTCGACGGGAAGGAAACGCGCGCCGTGCCGCCGCGCCTCGGCGGTGACCAGGGCTCCGGCGCAGACCAGCGCCTCCTTGTTGGCGAGGGCCACCACCGCGCCGCGGCGTATGGCGGCAAGGGTGGGCGCCAGCCCGGCGGCGCCGACGATCGCCGCCATGACCCAATCGGCCGGCCGCATCGCCGCCTCGACCACGGCGTCGGGCCCTGCGGCCGTCTCGATGCCGCTGCCCTCCAGCAGCGATTTCAACGCGCGGTAGCGGCTTTCATCGGCAACGACGGCGAGCTTGACGCGGAGCTGGCGTGCCTGCGCCGCCAGCCGCTCGACGCTGCGTTGCGCCACCAGCGCCTCCACGCAATAGACGTCGGGCTCCGTGGCCACCAGCTCGACCGTGTTGCAGCCAACCGAGCCCGTTGAGCCCAGGATGGCGATGCGCCGCTTCCCCTCGGTCATCGGCTCCTTTCCCCCATCCCGCCTATTGATAGACCGGCCGCCGCCCCGGCGCAAACGGCGAGGACAGGCCACCATCTCGCCGCCGGGGCGGGCGCTCAGGGGGGCGTGCCCATAGGCGCGCCGAGGGCGATAAAGTCGGTCGGCCGCCGCGACCCCGATCTAGCCCGGCGTACGAACGGCGGTAATGGCGCAGATGTGTCCCCGCAATGTCGACGGCCTGGTCTTCCTTGATTCAACGAAGGGACGTCGCTTTGTTTGGCAGGGTGACGGCGACGAGGATTTCGGCGAGACCGGTTCCGGGTTCAATCCGTTGAGATTTGCCGTCTCGATCAGCGAGCGCGGACCCTCGGCCCGCTCTGCCCCAGCGCCGAAACCTGCGAAGAGGTAAATTCCTCCTGCAACAGCGTCGCTCCGTGCCGACGCGTCGGAGCGCGATGCGGCCGAGCGGGACGAAGAAGAAGCCTGCGCGCGAGGAGACGTTGTCCGCCAAATCAGCCGCGGACCGCCTTGTTTCAGCCTGCCGCACCGAAGCGAATACCCTGAGCGAGGGGCAGATCGCGCGAATAATTGATGGTCGTGGTGGTGCGCCGCATGTAGGATTTCCACACGTCGCTTCCCGCCTCGCGACCGCCGCCCGTTTCTTTTTCGCCGCCGAAGGCGCCGCCGATCTCGGCGCCCGAGGGGCCGATATTGACATTGACGATGCCGCAATCGCTGCCCGCACTCGAGGTGAACAGCTCCGCCTCGCGCAGGTCGTTGGTGAAGATCGAGGAGGCGAGCCCCTGCGGCACGGCGTTGTGCTGGCCGATCGCCTCGGCGAGCTCGCGATAGCGCATCACATAGAGGATAGGCGCGAAGGTCTCGCGGCAAACGAGCGCGGATTGCTGCGCCACTTCGACAAGCGCCGGACGCGCGTAATAGGCATCGCTCCATGAGCCGACATCGAGGCGCTCGCCGCCGGTGATCGCTCCCCCTTCGGCGCGCGCCTCGGCGAGCGCGGCTTGCATCGCGTCGAAGGCTTGCTTGTCGATGAGCGGGCCGATCAATGTTCCGGCCTGGAGCGGGTTGGCGATTGCCACTTGCGCATAAGCCTGCTTCAAACGGGGCACCAGCCGGTCATAAACGCTCTCCTGCACGAAGAGCCGCCGCAAGGTGGTGCAGCGCTGGCCCGCGGTGCCAACGGCGGCGAACAGGATGGCGCGTGTCGCCAGGTCGAGATCGGCCGTCGGCGCGACGATCATGCCGTTGTTGCCGCCCAGCTCGAGGATCGCCCGGCCAAACCGCGCCGCAATCCGCGGCGACACCGCGCGTCCCATGCGCGTCGATCCCGTGGCGCTCACCAGCGGCACTCGGGGATGCTCCACCAGCGCCTCGCCAATCTCCGGGCCGCCGATGAGCACGGCAGAGAGTCCCTTGGGCGCCCAGTCCAGCCCGCTCGCCGCGCTCTCAAGCAGCGCCTGACAAGCAAGCGCGGAAAGCGGCGTCTTCTCCGAAGGTTTCCACAGCAGCGCGTCGCCGCACACCAAGGCGATGGCCGCGTTCCACGACCACACGGCGACCGGGAAATTGAAGGCGCTGATGATGCCAACGACGCCCAGCGGGTGCCAGCTCTCCATCATCTTGTGCTGGGGCCGCTCCGTCGCGATGGTGAGACCGTAGAGCTGACGCGACAGGCCCACCGCGAAGTCGCAGATGTCGATCATCTCCTGCACCTCGCCTAGCCCTTCCTGCAGGATCTTGCCCATCTCAATTGAAACCAGCCGGCCGAGACTCTCCTTGCGCGCGCGCAACCGCTCGCCCAACCGGCGTACCAGCTCGCCGCGCTTCGGCGCTGGCAAGCCGCGCCAAGCGAGGAAACCTGCATGACCCTCCTCGACCAAGCGCGCGACATCGCTGCGCGGCAGCGTGGGCACGCGGGCGATCTCGGCGCCGTTGATCGGCGAGCGCACGACAAGCTTGCCGCCGGCGAACGCGCTTTCCCTCACGCCCAGGCTCCGCAGGAGATCGGCCGTGTCAGCGGCACTCGGCACTGTCGAGGGTTCGGCGGTTGTCATGGCATGGGCTCCCTCGCATTGGGCGCGGGCGCAACCATCCTAGCCGATTACCGGTGCGACGGCTAATCCGCTTCCGCTTGGATTCGCAGGGACGGAGGCCGCGAGGAAGCGGCTGCATAGCGACGTGCTTGCGATCGCGCTCGCCAACAAGCTGGCGCGGATTGCCTGGGCGGTTCTCAGCAAGGATCGTGAGTTTACCCGCGTGAGGAGCGATGCGGAGCCGCGGCCCGCTTAATTGTTGGCGCCGTGCTCGAGCCCATCAAGGCTGGCCTGGCGACGGCGGAGCATGGAGTAGGCGGAGGAATGACGGCCAGCCTTGACGGCCCCTGCGCACGGCGCCTCCGTCCGAGCGTAGGCCGGGACGAAGGAACGGCTACGGCGCGAACAAAGGAACTGTCGAAGAGACTGATGATCTAGCTTTAACCCGCCCGGTCTGCGAGAGGATGAAGCGATATGGAGGATCGGTCTTCCCAGCATGTGCGAGCACTGGTGACCCCATCTTTGAGGCCTATCCGTCAATGAGATCGCACGTGCGCTGATATCCACGATGGCCCGGAGCGACATGCCGCTCTAATGAGAGGCCGGATACATTACTGCAAGACCAGCATCCACCAGATCGAAAAACCTCTTGCAACGCGCGGCCATACATCCGGGTCAAGGCCAGCAATGCCATCATTTCATCGACATCGCCGCTCTTCCTTCGACCCGTCCGCACGCGCTCGTGCTACCGCAGCTTCGTGCCGTATCACTTCGCTTGCGACGCCCTGTTGGTCAGCATCTTGCGGAGCGCACGCCTGCGACGGGCCGTTTACGAATACACGCTCTAGGCCCCGCGCTCCTCGATTCTGGCCGCCACCCGGTCGCGCAGCCGCTTCAACCGGCGGTCGCCGATGCCGAGCGCTTCGAGATGCGCCACGGTGTTGAAGAGATAGGTGGCGCAGGCGCCCAAGGGCCCGTGCGCCTCGGCGATGGCGGCGATGATCCGATCCTCGGGAAGCCGTCCGGCGTAGCGGGTATGGCCGCGGTTGGTGAGGAAGGCGATGGCGTGGAGCTCAGCCGGCGCTGTGTCGAGCTTGACCCAGCGCGGCGCATAGGCGCCTGTCAGCATCTCGCGCCGCCAGATGACCTCGAGCTCCTGCGCCGCCTTCCCCTCGGCGATGCGATAGGCGACGCCGCGGCAGCAGCCGCCGCGCTCCAAGCCCAGGGTCAGCCCTGGCTTCGCCGCGGTGCCGCGGCCGGTGCGCGACCAGAGACAAAAGCAGCGGTGATAGCCGCGCGCCGTGGCGACGCGCTTCTCGACAAAATCGATGAGCGGGTTCCAGATGAGCGAACCATAGGCGAAGAGCCAGACATCGCCGCTGTCCGGGCGCTGCTGCAGCACGTCCGTGATGGAGGCTCGGTGCTCCTCCGGCGTCAGCAGCGTGAGCTCAGGATCCATCGCCTGCAGGAGGGCGCGGATGCCGTCGCCGAGGATGGCTTCGCGGGTCAACTCGAAATGCGGGAGCGAGCGCTGCATGAGGGCAAGAGCATAGCGGAGCGGCGGCGCCCGCGAAACCGCCGAAGCAACCGGCGGCGCGGGGCTTGCGCGTTGACACTGTTGGGACCCGCGTCTAAGGTCCGCCGCCAGAACAAATCCCAAACACGGGGGGCGCCCGATGATCCGCCACACGCTGCTCGCCGCGCTGTCGAGCCTCGCCCTCGTCACCCCCGCGGTCGCCGCCGAGGCGCCCGCCGAGATCAAGCTCGGCGCGCTCTATGCCTCCTCCGGCCGCTTCGCCAGCATCTCGATGCCGGTGCATGACGGGATGATGCTGTGGCTCGAGCAGAAGAACGCCGAGGGCGGCGTCTTCGTCAAGGTCTTCAACCGGAAAATCCCGCTGAAGCTCATTGCCTATGACGACCAGAGCAACACCGGCACGGCGGCGACGCTCTACAACCAGCTCATCACCCAGGACAAGGTCGACATCCTGATTGCCGATTCGGGCTCGGTGCTGACCTCGGTGGCAGTGCCGATCGCGCGCGACAACAAGATGCTGCTGATCGACCAGACCGGCACGGGAGCCACCTTCTTCACGCCGGACAACCCCTATATCGTGCTGCTCGACGATCCCGTCTCGACCATCTGGCCGAAGCCGCTGGCGGATTTCCTGACCCAAGAGGGGCCGAAGCTCGGCATCAAGAAAGTGGCGATGATCTACGCCACCAACGACTTCACCGGCACGCAGGCCAATGCCGTGCGCAAGTTCATCAAGGAATCGAACAGCGGCGTCGAACTCGTCTACGACCAGGGCGTGCCGACCGAGACCTCGAACTATACCGTCCTCATCAACAACATCCGCGCCACCCAGCCCGACGCGGTGATCGAACTCGGCTACGCGCCCAACGACATCGCCTTCCTGCGCAATCTCGCGGACAGCGGCGTCAAGTTCAACTTCTTGTTTTGCATCTATCCCGGGCTCGAGACCGACCTCTTGGCGAAGAATGTCGGCGCGGCCGGGCTCAACGGCGTCTTCACCTACGTGCCCTCCTCGGAGATGAGCTACGAGAGCGAGTTCGGCATGAACCTGCCGCAGTTCAAGGCCGCCTGGAACAAGGCCTACGGCCATGGCAAGGTCGAGTTCGGATTCAACTCGGTGGCGGGCTACACCACCGGCCTGGTGCTGGAGAAGGCGCTCGCCACCGCGGACAGCCTCGACCAGCTCGCGCTGCGCAAGGCCATCTTCGACCTCTCCGGCAAGCTCAAGACGATCGACGGCACTTTCGAGCTCAACGCCGAGGGTGCGCAGATCGGCGAGATCACGCCGCTGGGCCAGCTCGCCGCCGAAGGCGAGCAGATCAAATTCGTCACTGTCTGGCCGTTCGCCGTCGCCACCGGCAAGCCAATCTATCCGGCGCCCTAAGGCGCTGGCGCCGCCGGTGCCAGTCATCGCAAGTCGCAGAGGCGCCGCCGCCCCACCTCGCTCCGCCCCTCTCCGCGCCACGCGGCGGAGAGGGAGAGACCCGGACAACGGAAGGGCGAAATGGGGGCTCGGCGATCGCACGCCGTGCCGGGCTTTTCAGTTTCTTGACGTTGACTCGCGCCCCGGGCGCCGGCCATGCTGATCTATACGCTGCTCGCCGGGCTGCTGTTCGGGCTCTATTTCAGCCTCATGGGGCTCGGCCTCAATTTGATGTTCGGCGTCATGCGCATCGTCAACCTTGCGCATGGCGATTTCTTGATGCTCGGCGCGTTTCTCGCCTTCTGGCTCTTCAATCTCTTTGCGCTCAACCCCATCCCCGGCGTCGCCGTCGCATTTGCGCTTTTCCTGCTGGCGGGGCTGCCGCTCTATTACCTGCTGGTGCCGCGGCTGCTCGCGGCGCGCGATCCGGAGATGCTGTCCTTCATCCTCTTCTTCGGCTTCTCGCAAGTGATCGAGGCCGTCGCCACCATCGCCTTCGGCACCAGCGAGCGGTCGATTCCCGGCGGCAGCATGGCGCGCGCGGCGGCGGCAGTCGCTTCGCTTCTCGACCTCGCCTACCGCCCCGGCCCCATCGCGTTTCTCGGCCAGTCCTTTCCCGTCGCCTGGCTGGCGGCCGGCATCGTCAGCGCTTTGGCCGTCCTGCTGATCTACGTCTATCTCTACCGCACGCGGCTCGGCTATCTCACCCGCGCGGTGATGGCGAGCCGCGAGGAGGCGATCAGCACCGGCATCGACGTCCATCGCGTCTCCGCCATCGCCTTCGGCATCGGCATCGCGCTCGCTGCGGTCGCCGGCGTCTTCGTCCCGTTCATGCTGGGCTCGATCACGCCGGCGATGGGGGTCGACGTCACTATCACCTCCTTCGCCGTGATCGTGATCGGCTCGCTCGGCAATCCTCTCGGCACGGTGCTGGGCGGCATCCTCTATGGCGTTTCCTACATGTTCATGCAGAGCTATTACAGCTCCTGGGCCAATCTGCTGCCCTATCTCCTGCTCATCGCCGTCCTGCTGGTGCGGCCGAGCGGGCTGCTCGGCAGGCAGGTGCGGCGTGCCTAGGCTGCTCCGCCACGCGCTTTTCATTCTCGTGCCGCTGATCGCCGCGCTGGCGATCGCGCCCGCTGTCTACGGCAACCACCTGCTGCTCTTCAACCTCATCGTGTTCATGACGCTGGCGCAGGGCATCAACATCGTCTACGGCTTCACCGGCTATCTCCCCTTCGGCTATGTCGGCTTCTTCGGCGCCGGCGCCTACGGCTTCTCGCTGGCGGTGATGCATCTCCACGCCTCGCCATTTGCCGCGCTGGCGCTGGGCGCGCTCGCGGCGCTGCTGCTCGGGCTGGGGCTCACCCCGCTCTTCCGCCTCTCCGGCGCCTATTTCGCGATCGCCAGTCTCGCCGCGGCGCTGGCGGTGCTGCAGATCGTCTCCAACCCCGCACTCGAACACATCACCAACGGCCCCTACGGCGTGAGCCTCAGCGGCGTCTTCGACCCCTCGCTCGCCTACGCCGTGGCGCTCGCGATCCTTGCCGGCACGGTGCTGCTGGTGATCTGGCTGCGCAACGCGCGCTTCGGCCTGGCGCTGCAGGCGATCCGCGAGGACGCGATCAGCGCCGGCATGGCCGGCATCAACGTCGTGCGCGGGCGCGTCATCGCCTGGCTGCTCGCGGCGCTCATCGCCGGGCTCACCGGCGGCGTCTACGCCTGGTACATCTCGGTGTTCTATCCCGAGACCGTGTTCAGCGGCGAGGTCACCGTCTTCGCCATCGTCTTCGCGCTCTTCGGCGGCACGGCGACAATCCTGGGGCCGATCCTCGGCGTCGCCATCCTCTACGGCATCTACAACGCCATCGGCATTTCGACGCCGCAATATTTCCAGCTCGTCTATGGGCTGCTGATCATGGGCCTGGTGCTGTTTCTGCCGAACGGCCTCGTATCGCTGCTGCGCCGCCGGGGCGTCGATGTTCCCTGAGAGCCCGCTGCTGGCCATCGACGGGCTCGTGAAGCGCTTCGGCGGCTTCCGCGCGCTGGACGGGCTGAGTTTCTATCTGAGGGAGGGCGAGATCCTGGGCGTGGTCGGCCCCAACGGCTCGGGCAAGACCACCTGCATCAACGTCATCTCCGGCCTCCATGCACCCGACGGCGGCAGCGTGACCTTCGCCGGCCGCGCCATCGGCGGCCTCAAATCGCACCAGCTGGTCCGCCTCGGCATCAACCGCACCTTCCAAGTGCCGAGGCCGTTCATGAGCCTGACGGTGCGCGAGAACGTGGCGGTCGCCGAAGCCTATGGCGGCAAGCCGCAGGAGCGCGTCGACATCGGCGCGCTGCTGGCTTCGCTCGAGCTGGCGCCGCTCGCCGGGCGTCGCGCCGAGGAGCTCAACTCGGCGCAGCAGAAGATGCTCGACCTTGCCCGCGCGCTCGCCACCTCCCCGCGCCTGGTGCTGATCGACGAGCTTGCCGCCGGCCTCAACCCGGCCGAGCTCGAGCGCGTCGCGGCGCGGCTCAAGGAGATCGCGCGCTCCGGCGTAGCCTTGCTCGTGGTCGAGCACCTCATGGGCTTCATCCAGGAGATCACCGACCGCGTCATCGTCCTGAACGCGGGCAAGGAGATCTTCGAGGGCGTGATGGACGACGCCATCCGCGACAAGCGCGTCGTCGAGGTCTTCCTTGGAGCCGAGGATGAAGGCTGAGACGCTGCTTCTGGCCGTGGGGATCGAGGCGGGCTATGGCCGCGTCCAGGTCCTGTGGGGCATCGACCTCGCCGTGCTCGAGCGCGAGACGGTGGTGCTGCTTGGCGCCAACGGCGCCGGCAAGACGACCTTGCTCAAGACGCTGCTCGGCCTCGTCCCTGCCTGGCGCGGCGCGGTCCGCTTCCTCGGCGAGGAGGTGACGGCCTGGCGCACCGATCACCGCGTGCGCCGCGGCATGGCCTACATGTCGGAGACCGCGGTCTTTCCTGGCATGACCATCGAGGAGAACCTCCTCATCGGCGGGCAATTCCTCTCCGGCAGCGCGCTCCGCCGGCGCACCGGCGAGCTTTACGCCATCTTCCCGGCGCTGGGCGAGCGCAAGCGCGCGCTCGCCTCCTCGCTCTCCGGCGGGCAGCGCAAGATGCTGGGCATCGCCAAGGCGCTGGCCGGCGATCCGCGCCTCCTCGTCATGGACGAGCCGTCGGCGGGACTTTCGCCGCTCTTCGTCAAGGAGGTGATCCGCGTGCTGGAGCAGTTCCGCAGCCGCGGCCTGACGCTGCTCGTCGCCGAGCAGAACGTCAAGTTCCTCGAGCTTGCCGACCGTGTCTACACGCTCGAGGGCGGCCGTATCGGCTTTGCCGGCACAGTGGCGGCGATGCACGAGAACGACGCGCTGAAGCGCGCCTATTTCGGGCTCAAATGACCAGTGGCCGCCCTCGCCGAATTACGGCACGAGGCAAGGGCCCTCGGTCCCACAGGCGGGCTGACGCGGCGGCATCGGCCCTGTAAGCTCCGGCGGTCTTCTATCGGGCGGAGGCAGGAGAGCCGGTCCATGACAGTCCGTGAAGCGAGCCGGGCAATCGACTGGGGCACGAAGGAAACGGCGGTCACGCCATCCGGGGACGACCTCTTCATCTTCGTCGGGGAGCACCGGGGCGCCGGCCGTCCGATCGAAGGCGGCGATCTCGTCGAGTGGATCCTGGGCAATGAGAGCCGCAGCATGCAGGGCGTTGAGCTGTTCGACGCGCTGTGCTGGCGCATGGTGGGGCAGGGCATACCGCTGTGGCGGGCCAATCTCAGCCTCAACACGCTGCACCCGCAGATCATGGGAATTGGCTTCCGCTGGTGGCGCGACGCGGGCGTAACGCAGGAGTTCCGCGTCAAGCACGGCATGGAGAAGCGGGCCGAGTATCTGGAAAGTCCGATGCGGCCGGCCATAGAGCAAGGCATCACCGTGCGCCACCGCCTCGATGAGGCTAGCCCGGCGCTCGAGCAATACCCGTTGCTTCGCACCTTCCGCAAAGCCGGCGCCACCGACTATCTCGCCTTCCCCTTGCATGCCTTCGTCGGCCGCCATCGCGTTGTCACCTGGGCGACAGACCGTGCCGGCGGCTTTACCGACGCGCATGTGGCATCGATCCAGGCGGTCCTGCCGGCGATAGCGGCCGTGGTCGAGGCCAAGGCAAAGGACCGCTTGAGCGCGATCCTCCTTGACACCTATCTCGGACGCACCATCAGCCGCCACATCCTCGACGGCGAGATCTTCCGCGGCCAGGGGCGGCGGCTGCGCGCGGCGCTGATGGCAGTCGATCTGCGCGGCTTCACCAATCTCGCCGACCGCATGCCGGGCGAGGAGCTGATCCGGCTGCTCGACGATTATTTCGACGCCGTCGCCGCTGCGGTGCATGGCGAGGGCGGCGAGATCCTCAAATTCGTCGGCGACGGCGTGCTGGCGATCTTCGTTCCCGATGGCCGGTCCGAGCGCGAGGCCGTCCGGGCCGCGCTCGCCGCCGGCGAGGCGACGCTGCGGCGCATCGACACGACCAACAACAACCGGGCGGCAGTCGGCCAGGAGCTCATCGCCATCGGCATCGGCCTCCATCTCGGCGAAGTCATCTACGGTAATGTCGGTGCCGCCGACCGGCTCGACTACACCGCCATCGGCCCGGCGGTGAACCTGGTCTGCCGGCTCGAAGGGCTGACCAAGCGGCTGGGACGGCCACTGCTTCTCTCCGAGGCCTTCGCCAAGGCGCATGGCGGGACGCTGCTGTCGCTGGGCTTCCAGCCCGTGCGCGGACTGAGCGACCCGCAGGAGATTTTCGCCCCGCCCGAGGTATGACGCCGGCGGCGTGAACGGCCGCTCGCCTCAGCTCCCGGTGAAATTCGGCTTGCGCTTCTCGAGATAGGCCTGCACCGCCTCCTTGTGGTCGGCGGACGAGGAGACGACGGCGTAATGTGAGGAGATCAGGTCGAGGCTGGTGCGCAGGTCGATGCGGATCCCCTGATAGACCGCGCGTTTGATGAACCGCACCGAGAGCTGCGGCGCGCGCGCGATCTTGTCGGCGACCTCGCGGACGTGGCCCAGAAGCTGATCGTCGGGCAGCACCTTGTTGACCATGCCGATGCGCTCGGCCTCGGATGCCGAGATCAGCTCGCCGGTCCAGAACAGCTCCAGCGCCTTTGCCGTGCCCACCAACCGTGGCAGGAACCAGGTGCCGCCGGCGCCGGGCACCAATCCCACGCGGACATAGGTCTCGCCCAGCCGCGCGCTCTCGGCCGCATAGCGCAGATCGCATTGCAGGGCGAGGTCGAGCCCGGCGCCGGCGGCGGCGCCGTTGATGGCGGCGATCACCGGCTTGTCGACGCTCTCGAGCGCCAGCGGGATGCGGTGGACGTGGCCCGCCAGCTCGTTCTTGCGCTGCAGCGGCGTGCGCTCCCGGCGCTCGCCCATGCCCTGGATGTCGCCGCCGCTACAGAACGCCTTGCCGGCGCCGGTGACGACGATGACCAAGATCCCGTCATCGCGCTGCGCCTCGGTCAGCGCCGCCGCCCAGGCGTCCACCATCTCCCAGGTGAAGGCGTTCATCCGGTCCGGCCGGTTCAAGGTGATGGTGGCGATGCGGTCGGCGGTCTCGTAGCGCAGATGCTCGTGCATGGGTCCTCACCAGGCCGTCAACAGCGGCCACACACCGTCGGCGCCGCGCGCTGCGGCAAGCCGGCCCAGTTCCTGCTGCCAGTCGCTCTCGACGCCGAACTCGTCGCGCCATGACCACAGACGCCGCGTCAGATGATGCAGGCGATGCTCGTGCGTGAAGCCGATGGCGCCATGCACCTGATGGGCGATCTCCGCCACCTTGCCCGCCGCCTCGCCCACCCGCGCCTTGGCCACCGCCACGGCGAAGGCGAAATCGCCCTTCCCGGCGGCGGCCTCGACGGCAGCCGACGCCACCACCCCCGCGGCGGCGACATTCTCTGCGAGCACCGCGAGCTGTTGCTGGATCGCCTGGAACTTGCCGATCGGCCGGCCGAACTGAACCCGGTCATTGGCGTATTGCACGCTGAGCGTCAGCACCTCGTCGAGCGCGCCCGCCATCATGACCGCGCGGCTCAGCGCTCCGAGGCGATGGACCAGCGCGGCATCGACCCCGGCGGCGGCCGGCTTCACCTCGACCTCGGCATCGACCGAAAGGTCGTCGCGCGGCTCGCCGGCGAGGCTCTTGCCGGGCCGCAAATCGCCGGCCTTGGCGGCAAGCAGCGCCACCCGCCCCTCGACGATGGCGACGATGCCGGCGGCCTGGCGGCCCCAGGGCAGCCGGGCGGCGCTTCCGGCAAGACGCCAGCCCTTGCCCGCGCGGTGGAGCAACAGCGTGCCGGCGCGCTCCACCGGCGCAATGGTGAGCGGCGCGTCGGGCGCCTTGATGCCGGCGCCGGCCAGCAACCAGCGGGCGATCATGGTCTCCGCCAGCGGCAGTGGCGCCGCGTGGCTTGCGGCCTCGCGCAGGATCGCCGCGGCATCGGGCATGCCGGCGAGATCGCCCGGCATCTCGGCGGCGGCGGCGAGCGCATCGGGAAAGCCGGCCTCGCTTACCGCCTGCCACAGCCCCGCGGGAAACTCACCGGCCTCGGCGTCGTTCACCAGCTTCGGCGGCACCAGGTCGGCGAAGAGCTTGCCCGCGACCTCCCGGACGAGGCTGTCGCTCATCGGAGGCCCAATCCGCGCGCGACAATGCCGCGCAGGATCTCGCGCGTGCCGCCGCGGATGGTGAAGGAGGGCGCGTAGAGCACGCCATAGGCGAGCGCCTCTTCCAGCATATCCGCCTGATTGGGCGAGCGGCCGCGCCGGGCGACGAGGCGGACGATCTCGGGGATCTCCTTCTCGAGATTGGTGCCGAGATCCTTCACCACCGCCGCTTCGAGATTGACCGTCTCGCCCTTCTGCAGCATGCCCGCCACCGAAAGCGACATGCGCCGGAGCGTCGCGAGATGGGCGAGCATGCGGCCGATCGCCTCGGCCTCGCGCGGCTCGGGATTGGTGCCGGCGCGGCGGATGAACTCGGTGACCAGGCGGAAGCTGCTGAGGAAGCGCTCCGGGCCGCTGCGCTCGTAGCCGAGCTCGCTCGTCACCTGCTTCCAGCCGTCGCCGGGCTCGCCGATCATGCGGTCGCCGGGGACGAACACATCCTCGAACAGCACCTCGTTGAAATGCTCGGCGCCGGTGAGATTCTTGATCGGCCGGATCGAGATTCCCGGCAATTTCAGGTCGACGATGAGCTGGGAGAGCCCCTTGTGCCGGTCGCCGGCATCGGCCGGCGCGGTGCGACACAGGCAGATCATGAAATGCGCCTTGTGCGCGTTCGAGGTCCAGATCTTGCGGCCGTTGAGCAGCCAGCCGCCTTCGACCGGCGCCGCCTTGGTGCGGATCGAGGCGAGATCCGAGCCGCTGTCGGGCTCGCTCATGCCGATGCAGAAGAAGCATTCGCCGCGGGTGATGCGCGGCAGGATCTCGCGGCGCTGCGTCTCGTTGCCGAAGCGCAGGATGAGCGGCCCGCTCTGGCGGTCGGCGACCCAATGCGCGCCCACCGGCGCTCCGGCGGCCAGCAGCTCCTCGGTGACGACATAGCGCTCGAGGAAGCTGCGCTCCTGCCCGCAATATTGCTTCGGCCAAGTCATGCCGATCCAGCCGCGTGCACCCAGCCGCTTGCTGAACGCCGGCGAATGGCTCGAAGCGAAGTCGCTCTCCGCGCGCCATCGCCCAGCCGCTCTCTCCTCGGCGATGAAGCCACGCACCTCCTGGCGCAGCGTCTCGCATTCCGGCGGGAGCATTAGCGGATCAAAGCGGAAAACCTCGGACATCGGCCGCATTCCCCCGGCGTTAGTTCCGGCGCCGCGCGCAGCGGGCCGGTTCGCGCGATCGTAATGAGCGCGCGGAAGCCGGTCAAACCCGCGCTCAGGCGGCGATGTTGCCGCGCGAGAAGCGCTGGCGGCAATGCCGCGGCGCCACGCCCCGGCAGATGGCGAGCGCATGATGGTGTTTCGGGGACGGCCTCTCTTCGGCAGAATGACCTGCGTCTGAATCGGAGGCTCCGCCCATGTCCCCCGCCCCATTCCGGGTCGGCTTCCTGCTCTTTCCCCGGCTGACCCAGCTCGACCTCACCGGACCCTACGAGGTGCTCTCGCGCATGCCCGGGGCGGAGACCCATCTCGTTGCCAAGAGCCTCGAGCCTGTACGCTCGGATCGCGGACTCAGCCTGCTGCCGACCACGACCTTCGCGACATGTCCGCTGCTCGACCTGCTCTGCGTCCCCGGCGGTCCCGGCGTCAACGACACTCTCGGCGACGGCGAGCTTCTGGGCTTCGTGCGGCGCATGGCGCGGACGGCACAGTTCGTCACTTCGGTCTGCACGGGCTCGCTCACGCTCGGGGCGGCAGGGCTGCTGCGCGGTCGGGTCGTGGCCTGCCACTGGGCCTCGCGCCATCTGCTGCCCGCCTTCGGTGCCACCCCTTCGGACGAGCGCGTGGTCATCGACGGCGCGCTCATCACCGGCGGCGGCGTCACCGCAGGCATCGATTTCGCGCTCGCGCTGGTGGCGCGGCTGCGCGGCCGTGCAGCCGCCGAGGCGATCCAGCTGCAGATCGAATACGATCCGCAGCCGCCCTTCGACGCCGGCAGCCCAGAGCATGCGCCGCCCGACATCCTGGAGCAGGTGCGGCGCGCCGCCGAGCCGTTGCAGCGCGAGCGCGAGGCGGCGGTGCGCGGTGCCGCCGCGGCGCTGGCGGCGGCAGGTTGACGCTCCCCCCTCGCGCAAGCGCTTGAAACCGCCTACCCTATCCCCACTTCCACGACAGCGCGGCGCCGGCTCGGTCGGCGCGCGCGCTCTGACAAGGGTAGCCTGGGGCGATGACGGGGCGGAATCTCGATAGCTGGATGTGGGCAGAGGCGTGCGAGGCGCTGGCGCGAGCCGAGCGGCTGCACCGGCAGTTCTTCCGCCTGGGCGAACCGGGCCACCGCCCGGTCTGGGAGCCGCCGGTCGACATCTTCGAAAGCGGGCCCGAACTCTGGATCATCGCCGCGCTGCCCGGCGTCGTGGCCTCGCGCCTGGAGGTCGGCGTCGAGAACGGCGTGCTGGTGATCGCCGGCGAGCGTCCAGCGCCGGCACTGCAGCGCGCCGCCGCCATCCATCGCCTGGAGCTGCCGCAGGGCCGCTTCGAGCGGCGCATCGCGTTGCCGGCAGGACGCTTCGAGCTGACGAAGGGCGAGCTCGCCGATGGCTGCCTGACGCTGGTGCTGCGCAACATCCGGTAGGATAAGATGGCAACGAACGAAACACTTTCGCCGAGCGCGCCGCAAACCGGGCTGCCGCCGCTGCCGCAAGACGCGCTGGTGATCATCCCGATGCGCAGCGCCGTGCTGTTCCCGGGCACGGTGATGCCGATCACCGTCGGCCGTCCGCGCTCGGTCGCGGCGGCGCAGGCCGCGGTGCAGCGCGAGCTGCCGGTTGGGCTGCTGCTGCAGCGCGATCCCGCGATCGAGGATCCCGCCGGCGCCGACCTTTACGAGGTCGGCACCGTCGGCGGCGTGCTGCGCTACTTGACCGGGCCGGACGGTTCGCATCACCTGGTCTGCCAGGGGCAGTACCGGTTCCGAATCCTCACTTATCTGCCGGGCTTCCCCTTCCTCGCGGCGCGGGTCGAGCGCATCGGCGAGAGCGAGGTGCGCACGGCGGAGCTCGAGGCGCGGCTCCTGCACCTGAAGCGCCAGGCAAAGGAGGCGCTGGAGCTGCTGCCGCAGACGCCGCCGGAGGTTGCTGCCGCCGTCCAGGGGGTCAATACCGGCGGGCCGCTCGCTGACCTCATCGCGAGCGTCATGGATCTCGAGCCAGCGGAGAAGCAAGCCGTGCTCGAGACCATCGACGTGCCGGCGCGCATGACGCGCGTCTCGGCGCTGCTCGGCCATCGCATCGAGGTGCTGCGGCTGTCGCGCCAGATCAGCCAGCAGACCAAGGAGACGATGGAGGGCCGCCAGCGCG
>JASHRZ010000707.1 GCA_030037055.1 Alphaproteobacteria bacterium | reverse complement strand
AGACGATGGTCGAGCGCGTGTTGCGGCCGATATGGATCATCTTGGTGCCGGTATCGGCCTGCTGCAAATTGTTGGTAATGGCGACCGAGTAGAACTCGCCCACGCAATTGTCGCCCTCAAGGATGCAGCTCGGGTATTTCCAGGTGATCGCCGAGCCGGTCTCGACCTGCGTCCAGGAGATCTTGGAATGGGCGCCGCGGCAGGCGCCGCGCTTAGTGACGAAATTGTAGATGCCGCCCCGTCCCTCGGCATCGCCGGGATACCAGTTCTGCACCGTCGAGTACTTGATCTCGGCGCCTTCGAGCGCCAGCAGCTCGACCACGGCGGCATGGAGTTGGTTCTCATCACGCTGCGGCGCGGTGCAGCCTTCGAGATAGCTCACATAGCTGCCCTTGTCGGCGATGATGAGCGTGCGCTCGAATTGCCCGGTCTTCGCGGCATTGATGCGGAAATATGTGGAGAGCTCCATCGGGCAGCGCACGCCCGGCGGCACATAGACGAAGGAGCCGTCGCTGAAGACGGCGGAATTGAGCGCGGCGAAGAAATTGTCGCCCGGCGGCACGACCGAGCCGAGATAGCGCCGCACCGGCTCGCCATGCTCGCGCACCGCCTCGCCGAAGGAGCAGAAGATGATGCCGAGCTCCCCCAGCTTCTCCTTGAAGGTGGTGGCGACCGAGACGCTGTCGAAGACGGCATCGACCGCGACACCGGCGAGCGCCGCGCGCTCGTTCAGGGGAATGCCGAGCTTCTCATAGGTCCGCAGCAGCTCCGGATCGACCTCGTCGAGCGATTTCGGCGCGTTCTGGCGCTTGGGCGCGGAGTAGTAGGTCGCCGCCTGGTAATCGATCGGCGCGACGCGAAGCTTCGCCCAATGCGGCTCTTCCATGCGCTGCCAGTGCTTGAAGGCGCTGATCCGCCAGTCGAGCAGCCAAGCGGGCTCGTGCTTCTTGGCCGAGATGAAGGCGATGATCTCCTCGTTGAGGCCGGGCGGCGCGCTCTCGCTCTCGATCTCGGTGACGAAGCCGTATTTGTAACCCTCGCCCGCCGAACCGATCGTCTCCAGCGTGTCTAGGATGGCACTCATGGACTGTCCGCATCTCCTTACGACCTGACCAACCAAGCAACTGCCATGCCAGAACCATGTGCCAGCAAACACAGGGCTCGCGTTCCCCGCCCCTGTCGAACTCGCGACTGCTTGTCGCCTTCGCGACAGACGCCGTTGCTCCGGCTCATCGGGAGGGAATGATGGTTGGCGTCCAATCGCCCGCTGGATGCGCAATCGCCGACCGGACCGCGAGCAGGGTCGCCTCGGCGATCTTGCACGAGCGCTCGTCCATGCAGACCCAGTCGGCCGCCCGGCCGCGCGGGTCGATCTCGATGAGCTTGACGCGCGCTGGCACTTCGGTGCCGTCGCGCGCCAGGCCGCGCAGCACGCCATCCATCGGCGCCAGCACCTCCTGGCCGTCGAGACGGCCGAGCAGAACGCCCTTATAGACGCGCCGGCCGATCTCGAGCGGCGTATGCCAAGTTCCCGGCGCTTCGGAATAGACGAAGCGCTCGCGGCCAGCGCGGCCCAGGCTGCGTGAAATGCCGGTGGCTGCTTCGGTCGGCCCCGAGCGAAGGATCATGCCGGTGCGGTCGGGATGGGTTTCGATCGCAAGATCGCAGCTCCGCCCGGCTGTGAAGCCGGGGCCAACGCCGACTGCCACGCGCGCGAGATGCCGCAGATGCGGCATGATCATGCGCTTGTGCATGCGGGCGTCGACCAGCACATCGATGGGCGCCATCGGCAGAAGGTCCGAGAGGCCGAGACGCGTAACCACCACCCGCTCATGACGCATCGCCTCGGTGAGCGCATCGAGAGTGCCGTCGACACGCACCGCTTCAATGCCATCGACCTCGACCGGCTCGTCGAAGAGCGCATCGTGAAAGGCCATGCGCCGCCGTATGACGGGCGGCAGCGGATCGTGGGACAGCACGACGCCGCACTGGGCGCGATGCAGGAATACCGCTATGGCGGAGGCGATCTCGTTGGTCCCCAGTACGACCGCGATGTGGCGCGGGTTCGACGAAAAATGCGAGCGGTCCTCGCTGCCGGTCATTATTGTCCCCTGTCGACTTTGTCTTTTCGTCCGGTCACGGCGCCGCCTCGATGCTGCGCCGCGTGCGCGCCAGGAGGCTCTCGCCGGATTCGTCGCCAAAGCAGAAATCGAAATCGTCACAGTCGCGGCAGCTTGGCGCCGTGCACAGCGAGTATCCGACGTCTCGGCATATCGTCCGGTACAGGAATTTCTTCCATTTCATGTCCTTGAAGTTGCGCGATGCCAGGAGCATGAAATGACGCCGCATCAGCAGGTTGAGCTCGGTGCGATTCTGCAGGCCCAGATCCTGCCAGAGATGGTTCGGACGCTGGGCGCGCCGCGCCACCATCGCCGCGAGCCGCAGCTCCAGCGCCGAGCGCGTGGTCGCGCAACGCTGCAGCAGATCGACCAGCGCAGCCTCATCGGCGCCGCGCGCGACAACCCGGTTCGGAAACCGGCCGGGCAAGACGTCGCCGGCACGCGGAAAGCTATCGCTCAGAAGCGCGACAAGCGCGCGGTCGTCGAGCCCCACCGCCTCCGAGATGCTGTCCCCGAACTGCACCACCTCCTGGGCGCCGAGCGACAGGATCGACGCCAGGACATGCGCGTCGAACGCGTCGCCGGCGTGAGAGGCGATGAGATGGTCGTAGATCTCTGCCGGATGCATGGCGCCGCTCACCCCAACGCCAGCGGCGTCGTGGAATGGGTCTGGCAGTTGGTCGGACAGACCCGCGCGCAGGCGCCGCAGCCGATGCAGGCGCCGGCATCCTCCATGGCCATCACCTTGCGCTCGATCTCGTCGTCGTCATACTCCTCGAGATCGATCACCTCGCCCTCATCGGTGAGGCCGTGCAGCCGCATGACCTTGCGGCCACAAACCTTGAAGCAGCGGCCGCAGCCGATGCAGACGGTTCCGTCGATGGCGATCAGGTAGTTCGGCGTCCAAGCGCGGCCGTCGCGCGTGACGGTGTCCATGCGAAATCCTTCCCCGTCACGCCGTTTCGGCTTCCCTCAGCGCTGCGCGCTTCGCCTCGAGCGTCTCGAAGGCCTGGAACGCGGCCGCCGCCACCTGTGGGATCGCTTGCCAGTTCACCGGAAGCTCTTCGGAAAGGTCGTGCAGATCCATCTTGGCCTGCATCGCCTTGGCCGAAAACTTCCTGACCTCGGCCTTCAACGCGTCGACATCGCTCATGCGCGGGACTCCCTCATAGGCGGGCGACATCGGGATAGCGGTTGATCATGTCGATGCCGGCGGCCACCAGCTTCTCGCCCTCCTCCGCCAGCCTGGCCAGGCTTTCGAAGCCGAAGCGGTGGACGTCGCGCAGCTGCTTGTTGACGACGATCAATCGGCCCGCCGTGAGCACCACACGGCCGAAGCCTTCATGGTGCATCTTCATCATCGGCGAAACCATAACACCGGTGGCGCGCTCGGTGGCGAGCCCGACGGCGTTATAGAAGAGCTCGACGCGCCACATCGTCTCGGGGTCGGGATCGCCGATGATCGGGATCTGGCGGCGCTTCTCCTTGTCGAGGATATAGGGCGCAACGAGATCGAGATCGCTCTTCCTGTCCCACGCGCCGTGCGTGTCCTGAGCGCGCCATTGCTTGACCAGCTCTTTCACGAAGACCGAGTCCGTGATCGGATCGGCCGCGGCTACTGTCGCTTCAGCCATGCTCCACCTCGTCCTCGAAGTCGGCGCGCTGCTCTTGCCCCTTCTTCAGCGCCTTGCGCAGCCAGGGCGGGGGTGTGCCCGCCAGCACGATCCGCAGCTTGTCGAGGATGTCGGCAATGTCCTCGGGCTGGCCGACCTTGACCGGATGGATGTTCTTCGCCACGACCCGCGCCGCGCCGGAACCGCCGATCGCCGCGACGTAGAGGATGGCGCAATCGGCAATCGCCTCGAGCTTGGGCGCGAGCTTGTCCTCGTTGCCATCCTCCTGGAGATCGCCGTCGAACTGCACCGCTTCCACGAGCCGATGCCCCTCGGGCGTGATCTCGTAGATGACGATGTTCTTGGCCCAGCCGAAATGCGCGTCGACGCGCTTCAAATCCTGCGTGGCGAATGCGATCTTCATACGGCCTCCGTCACCTTCTCCCGGTTTGCGGCGTCGTCGCCTCGTCTCAATGAGCCGCAAGCGCCGCATTGGCATGATGCGCATCCCCTGCTCCGTATCCGCCGCCGTGGCGCCAACCGTCGGGGGTAGGTTCATGCCCGTTCGCCATGAAAAGATTTCCGATCGCGAAGACCAGGTCGCGCGTGCTGCGATAACCCACCGAGACCTGGTGCGCGGCTCCCAGCCGGTCGAACATTGGAATCCCGATGCGATGAAACGGCATTCCCAGGCGCTCCGCCGCCTGGCGCCCGTGGGAATGGGTCAACAACAGGTCGCAGCCGGCGGCGCGCGCCTCGAGATCCTCGAGGTCGCCGATCACCACCTCCTCGGCGGGAATCCGCTCGA
>JASHRZ010000706.1 GCA_030037055.1 Alphaproteobacteria bacterium | reverse complement strand
TCAAACCGGCAATGAGCCAACTCGACCATCCCATCTCGACCACTGCCGTCAGCGTGCTATCCTGGTCAAAGGCGGCGAGGCATCGACCCATATCGTTTGCACGGGTTGTCATGGGGCATCTCCATCAGCTGTGACGGCGATGAGAATGCCATTTGCCCTCGCCGCCTGCCCCATAGCTTCTTAACAAACCGAGACGTCCGTCACCCGGCTCTTGACGTCCAGAGAGCGATTAAGTGCGGACCCGTTCGGAAAGATCGACTTCGTCGCCGTTTGACCCTGGCTGTGTAAAAACGCGAGACGCATTGGTCCTCGCCCAACGAAAGGGTCGAAACTGCGACTTTGGCGACTCTTTGAATGCGCGAGGGCATTCGACACGCATCAATCGTGCGCGCGAACGAGCCGCGACATGGTTTTCACACAGCCAAGACCCGATGCGGACGCAACGACCGAAGCGTGAAACTTCCGCCACAGAGACGAGGCGCATAGCCGAAGCGAGATTCGCGATGAGCTCCGCTAGGACTGACTCCATCAATGCCGCGGAGGGCGGACTGCAGCATGATCGCGTCCGAACGGAGGCGCGCTATAGCGCTTGTAACCCTGCCAGCAAACCGGTACGGGGACCTGGGACAGGATGAAGGACGTATAGCCTCGGCTCCCGCCCGCCTAGCAGAAGATTTGGTCTAGCTCAAGCCGCGTGGGAAGGGCGGCAGCCGCCGAGGAAGGTATCGACTACCGCATCGACATGCGCGGCGATCTCGCCGTTGGTCGGTGCACGGGTCGGGTTGCACAGCGTGCGCAGGAACAGGTCGCCGCGCAGCGCCCCGAGGAAATGGCCGGCGAGCCGCTCCGGATCGGCTCCGGCGATGAGCCCGCGCGCACCCCAATCGTGGAACAGGCCCGTGAACAGCGACAGGCCGGTTTGCGGCCCGAGCCGATAGAAGATGTCTCCGAGTTCCGGCAGCCTACCGCTTTCGCCCGCCACCAGCCGGAGCATGGCGATCCGCTCGTGCGACAGCACTGCTTCGAGATAGGCGCGGCCGAGCGAGCGCAAGCTGTCCGCGACCGAAGCGCTGGGCGCGAGCTGGCGAATCGTGTAGGCAAGCCGCTCGGCCGTGTCGGCGGTGAGCGCCGCGAACAGCCCTTCCTTGCTGCCGAAGAGCGCGTAGACGGTGGCCTTCGATCCCCCGGCCCGCTCCACCACCGCGTCGAGCGTGGCACCGGCATAGCCGCGCTCCAGGAACACGGCGCGGGCCGCCCCGAGAATGGCTTCCCGCCGCGCCTCCGGGGTGCAGCGCCGGCGCTTTGCCCCGCCGTGGGCCGCGCCTGCCTTGGAGATGACCGCCATGGTGGCCTCCTTTATATATGTAAGGTCCAACGCGTGCGTACTGTCCAGTTCTTATACTGCCGTCTGAGCGCTGCTGACCTTTGCCACGGCTAATATAGGAACCTTGCGAAGGCGGGCAGAATCCCGGAGAATCTGTGATCGCCGTCACACCTGCCGCCCCCCGATGATTGATCTACGGGCGGCCTCTCCTACGTACTGTTCGGTACAATAACCGGGAGAGGACCATGCGCCAGATCGTGAGGCGGGGGTTGACCGCGGTGGCTGCGGTGGCGCTTTTATCGGGTGCCAGCGCCTATGGCAGCTATTGGTGGCACACTGGGCGCTTTCTGCAATCGACGGACGACGCCTATCTGCAGGCGGACTACACCACCATTGCGCCCAAGGTCTCCGGCTACATCGCCGAGGTGCTGGTCGAGGACAACCAGCCGGTAACGGCCGGCCGGGTGCTGGCCCGCATCGACGATCGCGACTTCCGCACCGCGCTCGACCAGGCGGTGGCGGATGTGGCCACCGCCGCCGCCGAGGTCGGCAATATCGACGCCCAACAGCAGCAGCAGCAATCGGTCATCGCCGAGGCGCGCGCCGCCATCGTCGCCGATCAGGCCGCGCTCGGCTTCGCGACCGAGGACGCCCAGCGCCAGCACGACCTGCGGCAGCAGCAGGTGATCTCGGTGCGCCAGGACCAGCAGACCCAGACCACGCTCCGTCAGGCGACGGCAGCGCTGCAGCGCGACACCGCGGGGCTCGCCGCCGCCGAGCAGCAGATCGCGGTGCTCCGGACAGCGCGCACCAAGGCCGAGGCACAGCTCCAGCATTACCGCGCGGTCGAGGATCAGGCGCGGCTCAATCTCGGCTATACCACCATCACCGCGCCCGTCGACGGCACCGTCGGCGCGCGCAGCCTGCGCGTCGGCCAGTACGTCCAGGCAGGAACGGCGCTGATGGCGGTGGTGCCGCTGCACTCGGTTTATGTCGTCGGCAACTTCAAGGAGACGCAGCTCACTGCGGTTCGGGCCGGAGAGCCGGCCACGATCAGCATCGATACTTTCCCCGGCAAGCGGCTCACGGGCCATGTCGACAGCCTGGCGCCGGCCAGCGGGCTCACTTTCGCCTTGCTTCCGCCGGACAACGCCACCGGCAACTTCACCAAGATCGTGCAGCGCATCCCGGTGAAGATCGTGCTCGACGATGAAGGCGCGCTCGCCGGCTTGCTGCGCCCCGGCATGTCGGTCGAGCCGACCATCGACACCAAGGGACGCGCCGATCCGGCGGCGCATCTGGCCTCCCGCTGAGAAGGACCGGACCATGAGCGCCCTGCTCCAATCCCTGTCGCTCGCCCGGCGCCCGCCCGAGCCCGCGCCGGCCTTCGCCGATGCCGGCGCAAGACATGTGGCACCGCCCGCTGCCGTCCCCGCCAATGCCAATGCCGGGCCCGAGGTTTCGTTCCGGACATGGCTCGCCGTCGTCGGCGCGGCGCTCGGCGCCTTTCTCGCCGTGCTCAACATTCAGATCGTCAACTCATCGCTCGCCGACATCCAGGGCGCAATCGGCGCCGGCATCGACGACGGCGGCTGGATCTCGACCTCCTACCTCGTCGCCGAGATCATCGTCATTCCGCTGAGTGGCTGGCTCGCCGGGGTGTTCTCGCTGCGCCGCTATCTGCTGGCCAACACAGCGCTCTTTCTGCTCTTCTCGGCGAGCTGCGCCTTCGCCCAGAATCTGGGGCAGATGATCGTGCTGCGCGCCTTTCAGGGCTTTACCGGCGGCGTGCTGATCCCACTCGCCTTCACCATCATCATGACCAAGCTGCCGCGCGCGAAGCAGCCCCTCGGCATGGCCCTCTACGCCGTGTCGGCGACCTTCGCGCCAGCCATCGGCCCCACCATCGGGGGCTATCTCAACGAGAATTACGGCTGGGAGTACGTCTTCTACGTCAATCTCGCACCCGGCCTGCTGATGATCGCCATGCTGTGGGGCTCGCTCGAGCGAACGCCGATGCGGCTGGCGCTGCTCAAGGACGGCGATTGGGCCGGCATCGTCACCATGGCGATCGGCCTGGGCGCGCTCGAGACCGTGCTCGAGGAAGGCAACAAGGACGACTGGTTCGGCTCGCCCTTCATCCTGCGCCTCACCGTGATCGCCGCGGTGGCGCTTGCCCTCTTCTTCTGGATCGAGTTCCGCACGGCTCGCCCGCTGCTCAATCTGCGTCTGCTGGCTCGGCGCAATTTCGGCTTCGGCAGCGCCGCCAATTTCCTGCTCGGCGGCGCGCTCTACGGCTCCGCCTTCATCCTGCCGCTCTATCTCTCCCAGGTGCAGGGCTACAATGCCGAGCAGATCGGCATGGTGCTGGCCTGGACCGGGCTACCGCAGCTGGTGCTCATTCCCTTCGTGCCGCGCCTCATGCGTCGCATCGATGCCCGTCTGCTCGTCGCAGCGGGCCTGGCCCTGTTTGCGCTCAGCAATTTCATGAACGGCTGGCTCACCCGCGACGTGGCCGGCCAGGAGCTCTTCTGGCCCAACATCGTCCGAGCCGTCGGCCAGGGCTTCGTCATGGCGCCGCTCTCGGCGATCGCGGTCGCCGGCATCGAGGCGCAGAACGCCGCCTCCGCCTCCGCGCTCTTCAACATGATGCGCAATCTCGGCGGCGCCATCGGCATCGCCGGACTCGAGACCTTCCTCACGAAGCGCGAGCAGTTCCATTCCAACGTTCTGGCCTCGTCGGTGTCGCTGTTCAACGAGGCGACGCGCGACCGGCTTGCCGATCTCAGCCGCTATTTCCGGGCCCACGGCATCAGCGATCCCGGCACCGCCTTGCATGAAGCCGTCGTCGCCGTCGGGCGCGCCGTGCGCCTACAGGCGTCGATCATGGGCTACAGCGACACCTTCGTGCTGCTCGGCCTGGCACTGGGGCTCGCCATCCTCGCCACGCTGGGGCTGCGGCAGTCGGATGCTTCGAGCGGCGGCGGCGCGGGCCACTAGGGTCAAACCCCATAAAGCGTGCCCCCGCTGGGGGTGCTTCCAGCCCGATTCCAGACGTTGGCCGCGTCGAGCGGGTCGTCAGAGATGTGCCACAGAACGACCGGCGGAGTCGGTTTTATCGAGGCCAACGCTCGCCCTGATGATCCACGTTTGTCGATATCTTAATAAGGCGAGCAATCGATCCACATAGATTCTTTATGCGGTCTAGTCGATATTTTGTCCCAGTGAGGATTCCGATGAGCGATCTTGTCGACATTGTCATTCCAGCGAGTGCCCAAGCGGCTGCCGAGGCGCTGGGGCTCAAGGTTTCGCGCAGTGTGACCAGTGGGGTGCGGATTCGGCAGATCCCGCGGGAAGATGCCGAGATTGCCCTCGAGTGCTTGCGCGACTGGGGCTTTGCGGCCCGTATCTTGGAAACTGCGGCGGAAGGGGAGAGTGCGTCCGACCGGGACCTTAAGCCGGCCGCATAGATGCTCTTTTCTGACGCGGCAATGCGCAGTCAAGGAAGTTTGACTCTGCGATCGCTTCTCCATAGAACGGAATTCTTCTCGATGGCGAGGAACCCGTTGATCGCGCCGGGCAGCACGCAAGTCGCAAGGGAACGATGACGACGTCCGAATCGTCAAGCATCGAGCGGGGGTACCGTTACCGGCATGTCCATCCTGGTCTTTTCGGCACGCTCGGTACCGAATGGATCGTCGATGCCCTATTCCGCGGGACCGACGGGGTTGCGTACGCCCGGCTTATCTGCGCTTCGGACGTGACCCTGCGAAAAACGCTGTCTGTACACGCCTTGAACGACGCTCGGCGCTTCCTGCGCGTGTCGCGGCACTAGACTTGTCTCGCTTAGCAATCCATTTCATCGCAAGAGGCGTCCCTACCGCAAACTCAGATTCGCGCGTAGCGATGGCGGAGACCGCCGAGAACAGGAAGCGCAAAGACGCGTCCGACTGTCTTGACAGGTTTCTTGAATGTCGAAGTCGGCACGACGAAAAGATCGATCGAGGCGATCCCCGCGGCGTGATTGAGCAGAAAGGTTCGCCAACCCTGCGAGGGTGGCCGTCTGTGCTTAGCCCTGTACTTGGCGATGGTCGTTTGGCTGACATTGATGCCCAGTTTCAGGAGCTCTCCAGGGATCCGCGGCGCGCCCCAAAACGGGGTGGCCAGGCTCATCTCGCGAATGAGCTTGCGGATTTGCGCTGCGGTCTTAGGGCGCCCGCCCCTTGATCGCGACTTCCACCTCCAAAAGGCCCTGAACCCGGCCCGATGCCAGCGGACCACCGTCTCGGGACGGATGACGGACAGGGCATTCAGTGAAGACGGCGCCACGCGATAAA
>JASHRZ010000705.1 GCA_030037055.1 Alphaproteobacteria bacterium | reverse complement strand
ACTGCGCATCGGCGAGCGGCGGCACGGCGGCGAGCCCGTCGAGCGCGCCGCGCAGCAGCACGACGACGAGGCGGCGCTCGCCCGGCGCGGCGGCAAAGACGGCGCCGGGCAGGCCCAGCACGGAAAAGACGGAGGCACCGGCCATCAGGCGAATGAGGTCGCGGCGTTCCATCATGGGCATCACCGTCGCTGGAATTGCGGGCTCGCCAGCAGCAGCGCCAACCCGTCGCGGCGCGAGGGCGCGTGCGCGATTGCCTGTTGTGTTTCCTCCGGCAGCGCTTCGCCATAAGCGGCGCGGGCGAGCGCCAGCGGATCGGGCGAGTCGGGCATGCGCTCGGCGAAGCGCTGGCACCATTCGGCGCGGCGCAGCACCGCCTCGGGCGAGACCCAATTGGCGGCGGCATCGGGCCAGCCCGCCGGCGAGGGCGCGGCAAAGGGCATCTGATCGAGAAGCCGAAGGCTTTGGACCAGCATCTCGCGCGGCGGCGTGAAGCCCGTGACGCGGCAGGCGGCGATCACCAGCTCCGTGGGGGTGCGCAGCTTGGCGAAGGGCCTGCGCCAGAGCGCGTCCTCCTTCACCACCGCCTCGCTCACCCGGCGAAGATCGCCGGCGCCGTCGCGGAAGGCGCGCGCGATGCGATCGACGCTGTCGGCGGGCGGGTCGTCGGCGATGAAATGGCGGGCGAGCTTCAGCGCAACGTGGCGCGCGGTCGCGGGGTGCTCGGCAAGCGCCAGCAGCGCCGCTTCGCCCTCGGCATGGCCACCTTCGGGATATGTCCGGCCGAGCAGGGTCTTGGGCCCGGGCTCATGCACCATCGGGCGGAAGCGGAAGCCGCCGGGCGCGGGCTCGTTGAGCTGCGCCACCGACCAGCCGGTGAGGATGCGCGCCAGTGCCTCCACATCCCGCTGCGTGTAGCCGCCATCGACGCCGAGCGTGTGCAGCTCCAGGATCTCGCGGCCGAGATTCTCGTTGAGGCCCTTGTCGCGCTGGCGTCCCACGCGCGAGGCCGGGCCGATCGAGATGGCATTGTCGAGATAGAGGAGCATGGCGGGATGGCGCGCCACGGCGAGCAGCATGTCGGCAAAGCGGCCGGTGACGTGCGGCCGGATCGCCTCGCGCTCGAAGGCGGCGGCGAAGCCGTAGATCGCCGGGCGCTGGATCGAGACGGTGAAATGATTGCTCCAGAAATGGCAGAGCCGCTCCAGGAGCGGCGCGTCGCTCGCCGACGCGGCCGCGCTGCGCGCGGCGATCTCGGCGAGGTACACGGCTTTCACGCGCTCGTTGAACGCGCGCTTCCGCTCGGGGTCGTCACGCTTGTCGCGGCGGAACTCGAACTCGGCGGCGACCATGACGGAGGCGGCCGGCAGATCGCCCGGCAGCGCCGGGGCGCGCCGGGCGAGCTGCGCCAGCGCCCAGCCGCGGGGATCCCGGCCGATGGCGGCGAGGTCGCCTTCGCGCGCGGCAAAGCCGAGCCGTGTCGAGGCGATGAGGGCGGCGGAAATCTCGGGCATTTTATCGACCACCGGGCGACATACCCGGTGATAGGCGGGCGCGGGTTGAGATATCCCTAAAGCCCCGCCCTCGCCTGCGCGGCGCAACCAAGAGAAATTCACCACGGAGGCACGGCGAGGAATGGCGCGCTCCGCGCGCCTAATTAATCTTCTCCGCGTCCTCCGTGCCTCCGTGTTGCAAATCAATTAATTACAATGGTGTGCCTTTCACGGATTTCTCCAGCTCCTCGACGGTGGCGCGCAGGCTGTCGAGATGCGGGTCGATGGCAAGCGCGGCGCGGAAGGCCTTGAGAGCAAGGTCCTTGCGGCCCAAGGAGAGGTAGATCTGGCCGAGGCCGGACAGCGCGCCGAAATGGCGCGGCTCCAGCGCCAGCGTGCGCTCGATATCGGCGATGCTGGCGTCGAAATCGCCCATGGCGAACTCGACGGTGGCGCGCTTGTTCCAACCCTCGGCGAAATTCTTGTCGTATTTGACGACCGCGTCGAAAGCGTCGAGCGCCGCGTCCTCGTCGTCCTCGCTCATCGCAGCGATGCCCTCGCGCATCAGCCGCGCGATCTCGGGGTTGTTGTGCTCGATCCAGATCTGCCAGATCTGGCGCTCGGCCGCCGCGGCCGCGTCGTCCGAGGAGGTGGTCCGCAGCGTGTCGAAGAGCGGCCCGAGCCGGGGGTCGTCCTGGCCGGCGCGCAGCGGCGCCGCGCCAAGCGCCAGCACGGCGAACGCGACCGCCGCCCAGAGACCTCGTTTCATGCGGCAAAGGATAGACTGGCACGACGCTGAGGCCAATAATCGGGCGCCGGCCTTTTGTCTCGCACGCCGAAGCGTGCTACACCGCCTCGCCTCATGGAGCTGTCGGTCGTCATCCCCGTGCGCAACGAAGCGCCCAACATCGCGCCGCTCGTGGCGGAGATCCGCGCCGCGCTCGACGGCGCCTGCGATTACGAGATCGTCTATGTCGATGACGGCTCGAGCGACGAGACCGCCGCCTCGATCCGCGCGCTGGCGCGCGACTTCCCGCGCCTCAGGCTGGTGCGCCATCGCGCCCCTGCCGGGCAGAGCGCGGCGATCCTGAGCGGCGTCAAGGCAGCGCGCGCGGCCTGGATCGCCACGCTCGACGGCGACGGGCAGAACGATCCCGCCGACATCCCGCGCCTGCTGCAGATGGCGCGGCAAGCACCGCCGCGCGCGCGGCTGCTGCTGGCGGGCTGGCGCCAGCGGCGGCGCGACGGCTGGATGAAGCGGCTCTCCTCGCGCATCGCCAATCGGCTGCGCGCGGCGGTGCTCGGCGACGGCACGCCCGATACCGGCTGCGGTCTCAAGCTCTTCGGCCGCGCTCTCTTCCTGGAGCTGCCGTTCTTCGACCATTGCC
>JASHRZ010000704.1 GCA_030037055.1 Alphaproteobacteria bacterium | reverse complement strand
CCTTGCGCCGCCTCGACGGGAATGCCGAGCATCTGGTAATAGCGCGCGGCCGAGGGCCAGCGGCTCACCACGTGTTCGCGCGTCCACCAGAGCCCGCCGGCGATGATGCCGGCGAGCACGACGGCATAGGCCGTCCAGCCGACGGCCGAGAGCCGCCGGCGCTTCTGCGGCAGCGCCGGAAGCTGCACCCGGCCGGTGCCGCGCAACGACACTTGCGCCGCCGCCGGCGGTTCCAGCGGAGGCACCTCGACTCGCCGCGGCGCGTCCTCGGCCGGCTCCAAATGCCAGGTATGCGCGCACTTGGCGCAGCGCACGAGCCGTCCCGTCGGGCCCAGGGCGCCGGGGTCGACAAGATACCGGGTGGAACAGGCCGGACAGGTTGCAATCATCGATGCGCAGCGCCGTTTTCCCCTTATAGGGCTCAATCCCGGCGCGAAGCAAGGAAACCTCGCGCGCCGCGGCCGCCGCGCGCCCGCTTTACGCGGCCCGCCGCCTCATGCCATCTTGCCGCGAGCGGCGAAGGTGAATGCCGCGGTGCGACGGAGAGCGCGCGCCTTGGTTCGCTTCGAGAATGTCGGCATGCGGTACGGCGCGGGACCGGAGGTGCTGCGCGACATCACCATGGATCTCCCCGCCGGGTCGTTCCATTTCCTCACCGGGCCGAGCGGCGCGGGCAAGACCAGCCTGCTGAAGCTGATGTATCTGGCCGAGCGCCCGTCGCGCGGCCTCATCTCGCTATTCGGGCGAGACATCGCGACCACGCCGCGGCGCGAGCTGCCGGCAGTGCGCCGCAAGATCGGCGTCGTGTTCCAGGATTTCCGCCTCATCGAGCATCTCTCCGCCTTCGACAATGTGGCGCTGCCGCTGCGCGTCGCGGGGCTCGCCGAGGATCAGATCCGTGAGCATGTCAGCGAGCTGCTGCGCTGGGTCGGACTCGCCGACAAGCTCAATGCCCGGCCGGCGACGTTGTCCGGCGGGCAGCAGCAGCGCGTTGCGATCGCGCGCGCGGTGATCGGCCGGCCGAGCCTGCTGCTCGCCGATGAGCCCACCGGCAATGTCGACGACGAGATGGCGCTGCGCCTGCTGCGGCTGTTCGAGGAGATGAACAAGCTCGGCACGACGCTGGTCATCGCGACGCACAATGAGGGGCTGGTCACGCGCTTTGGCCATGCGCGGCTGCACCTCGAGCACGGCGAGCTCACTCAGGAGCGCGCCCGCGAGCGCCAGGCGGGATAGGCGATGCTGCGCCGGCTCGACATTCCGCTGAACCGCGACAGCTCCGTGCGCTTCCTGCCGTGGATCATCGCGCTGATGGTCTATCTCGCCGGGCTGGCGCTCGCCGGCACCCTGGTGCTGCAGGGCGCGCTGCAGCGCTGGGACCGGAGCCTCGCCGGCACGCTCACCGTGCAGCTACCACCGGCCGAGAGCGGCAAGCCCGACGCCATGCCGGCGGCGCTCGAGCTGCTGCGGCGCACGCCGGGCGTGACCAGCGCCGAGCCGCTGTCGCGCGAGGCGACGGCGCGCTTGGTCGAGCCCTGGCTCGGCACCGCGCTGACGCCGGACGAGCTGGCGCTGCCGCGGCTGATCGATCTGCGCATCGACCCCACGGCATCGCCCGACCTCGCCGCGTTGCGCGCGCGCCTCGCCGCGGCTGCGCCGGGCGCGGTGCTCGACGATCACCGGATATGGCTCGACCGGCTCGCCGGACTGGTGCTGTCGATCGAGGTGACGGCGCTCACCATCGTGCTGCTGATCGCCGGCGCTGCGGTACTCACGGTCGTCTTCACCACCCGCGCCGGGCTCGCCGTGCACCACGCCGTCGTCGAGGTGCTGCATCTCATCGGCGCGCGCGACGGCTACATCGCCGGCCAGTTCCAGCGCCAGGCGCTCGATCTGGGCTTGCGCGGCGGCATCGTCGGCCTGGCGCTGACGCTGCTGACCCTCATCGCCATCGGCCGCGCTGGCGCCGCCACCGCGCTGTTCGGCGAGCACGTGCGCCTGCTGCCCGCGCTCGAGCTCGCGCCCTGGCACTGGCTGATGCTAGCGCTGCTGCCGCTCGCCGCCGCGCTCATCGCCATGCTGACGGCGCGCATCACCGTGCTGCGCGCGCTGCAGCGCATGCCATGATCTTCCGCCAGGCGCAAGGCCGGGCCCGACGCCTTCGTCTCGGCCGGATCAGCTTTTCCGCGGCGTTGCTGCTCGCCCTCCTCGTGCTCTGGCTCGGCGGCTTCGTCTGGTTCACGCGCTCGATCCCTGACCAGGTCGGGGACGCCGACAGCGAGACCGACGCGATCGTCGTGCTCACCGGCGGCAGCCTGCGCGTGCAGAGCGGCCTTGCGCTGCTGGCCGCGGGCAAGGCCAAGAAGCTCTTCGTCTCGGGGGTCTACCACTCGACCGACGTGGCGGCGCTGCTGCGCATCTCGCGCCAGTCGCCCGAGCACGTCGCCTGCTGCATCGTGCTCGGCCATGAGGCCGACAACACGCTCGGCAACGCGCTGGAGACCGCGCAATGGATGCGCGAGGAGGATTTCCACTCGCTGCGCCTGGTCACCGCCAGCTACCACATGCCGCGCAGCCTGCTGGAATTCTCGCGCGCGATGCCGCAGGCGCGCATCGTCGCCAACCCGGTCTTCCCCGAAAGCGTCAAGCAGGAGCGCTGGTGGGCCTCGCCCGCCACGGCAAGCCTCATCATCGGCGAATATCACAAATACCTGCTGGCGCTCGCGCGGCCGCTGCTGCTCGGCAAGAGCGAGGCCGGGCAGTGATCCTGCTGCGCTCGCTCGCCTTCAACTTCGCGCTTTATCTCTTCACCGCCATCGACGCGATCGCCGGCCTGCCGGTGCTGCTGCTGCCGCGCCGAATTGCCTGCCGCTTCGGCTGCGCCTGGGCCGCCGGCGTGCTCAGGCTCTGCGTGCTGACGGTGGGGCTCTCCCATGAGCTGCGCGGGCGCGAGAACCTGCCGCGAGGGCCGGCGATCATCGCCATGAAGCATCAATCGGCCTGGGACACCTTCGCCGTCGCCGTGCTGTTTCCCGATCCCGCCATCGTGCTCAAGCGCGAGCTGATGTGTGTCCCGTTCTACGGCTGGTACCTCTGGAAGGCGGGCATGATCGCCATCGACCGCAAGGCCGGCGCGCCCGCCCTGCGCAAGCTGGTGGCGGCGGCCGGGCGCGCCGCCGCCGAGGGACGGCCGATCGTCATCTTTCCCGAAGGCACGCGCACCGCGCCGGGCATGCGCCGGCCCTACCAGCCCGGCGTCGCCGCGCTCTACCGCCGGCTCGGCCTGCCGCTGGTGCCGGTGGCGGTCAATTCGGGCGTGTTCTGGGGAAGGCGCAGCTTCCTCAAGCGGCCCGGACGGATCGTCGTCGAGATCCTGCCGCCGATTCGGCCCGGAGGCGAGCGCAAAGCGGTGATGGCAGAGCTCGAAGAGCGGATCGAGACGGCGACGGCGCGGCTGGTGGCGGAGGCGCGGGACGCCGGGCAGCCGCGTATCGACAGCCCCGGCGATTCCTGATCTGCTGCGGGACGGCCGCCAGCAACCAGGGAGGATCGCCATGCCCGAACGCCTCTTCTCGCGCGAGGATCTCGAGAGACTGCGGCAATGGGACGTGCCGACGATCTGCAACGGGCTCGAGATCGTCATGCCGGAGCGCCGCGCCATCGGCTTCACCGTCGAGCCGATGATCGCGGTCGATCCCAAGCTGCCGCCGATCGTGGGCCTCGCGCGGACCGGCACCATCCGCGCCAAGGAGCCGCCGCGCGGGCCCGTGGCGAACCGGCTCGACTGGTACGACTATGTCGCCGCCGCCGATCTGCCGACCGTCGTCGTGCTGCAGGACGTCGACCATCCGCCGGGCTACGGCGCCTATTGGGGCGAGGTGCAGTCGAACGTGCACAAAGCGCTGGGGGCGCTCGGCTGCGTCACCAACGGCTCCTTCCGCGACCTCACCTCCTGGGCGCCCGGCTTTCAGATGCTCGGCGGCCGCGTCGGCCCCAGCCACGCCCATGTCCATTTGGTTGATTTCGCCAAGCCGGTGATGGTCTTCGGCATGCAGGCGGCGCATGACGACGTGATCCACGCCGACTATCACGGCGCGGTGGTGATCCCCGCCGAGGCGGTGCGCAAGCTGCCCGCCGCCATCGACCTCGTCGCCCGGCGCGAGAAGATGATCCTCGACATCTGCAAGAGCCCAGACTTCTCGCCCGCCCGGCTGCGCGATGCGATCAAGCGCGCCGGCGAGATCCACTGACGCGGCGTCACGCCAGGCCGGCACGAAGCCACCGGCGATGACCCTTGCCCCGCGGCGGACAGTCGCAGGCGTTCGCCGTCCCGCAGAGCACCGATCGATCGTCGTCAAGATCCTGTCGACAACACTGATAGCAGCACCCGGGAATGACGAGCCGCGAACGCGATTGCCCGATCTCGGATTGAGCGACTGAGCCTTAGGCACGCGCAGCTGCCGCGCACAAGCCCCGGCCCCCGAGGCAAGAAGAGTGGCCAGCATCGCGCGCAGCTCAGGCAGGTTTTCCTGGATCGCCCGCCAAACCAGCTCCCGATCGATCACGGCATAGCCGTGGATCAGCATATTGCGAAAGGCGACGATTCGCGTAAGGTCGGGCACCTGTCCGGCGATTTTCGGGGTGGTGCTTGGCGAGCTGTGCAAGCGCTTCGCCGATGATCTCGAACTGCCTCTCCACCGCGATCTCAGCAATAGATCCTGCGCGAACGCTTCGCAGGTCTTGTTGTGCGTGAAATCGGCGATCGCTTCGGCGGCCCGCTGCGCGTCCCAGAGGAACGCGCGAGGCTCACGCCGCCTAGACGGTCTCGCGATGCTGCTCGATGCTGCGCTGGAGATAAGGGTTTTCGATGGCTCCGGACATGACGGGATCGACCGGCCGGCCGAACCCGAGTCTCGAGAGCGTCCTTCAAGCCGAAATAGGTATCGAGCGCCTTTACCGGCAGATCGCGCTCGAACTCGACCACAAAATCCACGTCGCTCCGCGCCGGGTCGAAATCGCCGCGCGCCGCCGAACCGAAGACTTCGAGCGGCGCACATGGAACCGTCGGCAGATGCGCCTTACTTCGGCAAGTCGCGCCTTGACGAATGGCTGGTTGTTGATATCTCCCTGTTGTTGATCTCCCTGCTGTCACAGCCTTCGCTCGGCAATCAAGCGGTCGCCCGCTCGCCAGATAGTGAGCGCCTCTAGCGCCTGTGGATAAACCTGTGAGTAAACCCGACGGTCCCTGGATCCTGGGGGCATGCCGGCGCGCAAAAACGGGGACAAACTTGGAGGGACAAGACTGGCTAACCATTTGAGACCTAAAGCTGGTGTGGAAGCCGCAAGGACAAACCGGGAACAATTTCTGTTCTCGCCGCCGATTTAGGGGTAAGCTGGCAACCCGCCACCGCCGAGGACGCTCCGATGGTTTCCGTCGCCTCGATCTCCCAGCAGATCTGGGACATGAAGTACCGGCTCAAGGGGCCGGACGGGAACCCCATCGACAGGACGATCGAGGACAGCTGGCGGCGGGTGGCGACGGCGCTTGCCGATCCCGAGGCGCAGGCGGAGAAGGCGGCCTGGGCCGAGCGCTTCTACGAGGCGATGGCCAGCACCGGCCACCAGGCAAACCGAGGAAGCTCCGACGCAACTGCCGTTGGCGGCGCCGGAGCCTGCGACGTTGCCGCCATGCCTCCCCATGGTCCTAGCAGTCGCGGGCGTTTGTCACACGCTTTGCCGGTG
>JASHRZ010000081.1 GCA_030037055.1 Alphaproteobacteria bacterium | reverse complement strand
GGCGAGCGCGCGGCCAATGTCATCGGCTATTGCCTCGGCGGAACGCTGCTCGCCGCGACGCTGGCCTATATGGCGGTGAAGGGCGACGACCGCTTCAAGAGCGCGACCTATTTCGTGGCGCTCACCGATTTCGCCGAGCCCGGCGAGCTCTCCGTCTTCATCGACGAGGATCAGCTGCATTCGCTCGAAGAGCGCATGCGCGAGCATGGCTATCTCGAAGGCTCGGATATGGCGACGACCTTCAACATGCTGCGCGCCAACGACCTCATCTGGTCCTTCGTGGTCAACAACTACCTCATGGGCAAGGAGCCCTTTCCCTTCGACCTGCTTTATTGGAACAGCGATTCCACGCGGATGCCCGCGACCATGCACAGTTTCTATCTCCGCAAGATGTATCAGGAGAACAAGCTCGTCGTTCCCGGCGGCATCGCACTCTGCGGCGTGCCGATCGACCTCAGCAAGGTCACGCTGCCGAGCTTCCTGCTTTCGACGCGCGAGGACCACATCGCGCCGTGGAAATCGACCTACGCCGCAACGCAGATCTACAGGGGCCCGGTAAAGTTCGTGCTCGCCGCCTCCGGCCACATCGCCGGCGTCGTCAATCCGCCGGGCCAGGGCAAATACGGCCATTGGCAGAGCGCCAAGCTGCCGAAGAACCCCGAGGACTGGCTCAAGGGCGCCAAATTCGACCAGGAGTCGTGGTGGCCAAGCTGGGAGAAATGGGTCGCCAAACATGCCGGCGGCGAGGTCGCGGCGCGCCATCCCGGCGACGGCAAGCTGCGCGCGATCGAGGACGCGCCGGGGAGCTATGTGCGGGTGAAGGCGAGCTGAGCTCGCCGCATCGGCGCCTTACATCGATGCAGCCGAAGCTTGCCTAGCCCGGCTGCGGCGGGGCACCCGCCGCGGGCGGCGCCTCGTCGGCGGCCGCCGCGGCGCGCAGGCGGCGGATGCGCCGCTCCTTGAGACGGCTCGGCTGCAGCTCGCCCGCCGCTTCGAGCACGGGATAGGCCGCCGAGCAGATATGCGCGTGGACGCGCTTCAAGTCGCGCAGGACGTCGAGATGCAGCGAACTCGTCTCAATGCTCTCCGGCCGGCCCTCGCGCAGCCGGGCGAGATGGCTCTCCGCCGCGGCGCGCTCGGCCTCGCGCACCGGCACCTTCTCGAGGATCAGCTGGCGCGCGATCTTGACGTCCCCCGACATGAAGACGCCGAGGGCGAGCTTCAGGCCGTCCACCACGCGTTGGTGGAAGGCCCGCAGCTCGGCCGTGCCCTCGGGCGAGAATTTGAGCCGGCCCTTGATCTTCTTGCTCGCGAGCTCCATCAAGTTCTTGTCGATGATGTCGCCGATATGCTCGAGGTTGATGGAGAAGGAGATGATCTCCATCGCCCGATGCGCGTCCCGCGGCTCGAGGCTGTTGCGCGTGATCTCGGTGACGTAGAGCTTGATCGCCTCGTCGAGCTTGTCGACGTCGTCGTCCATGTGCTCGATCTCGCTCACCAGCTTGCGGTCGTCGGTGATCAGCGCCGTCATGCTCTGGCGCAGCATCGCCTCGACGATATCGCCGATATGCAGCACCTCGCGCGCGGCACAGGTGAGCGCCACCGACGGCGTGTCGAGCGCGGCGCGGTCGAGATAGAGCGGCCGGGCGTGGTCGGCCGCCTCCTTCCGCTCCGGCAGCAGCCGCTCCAGCAGCCAGGCGACGCCGTCGAGCGGCAGGATGAAGAGCGCGGCGAGCGCGAGGTTGAACAGGCTGTGGAAATCCGCTGCCTGCCGCGCCGGGCTCGGCTCCAGCGCCTGCAGCAGCCCGGCGATCGGCGCCAGGAAGGGCAGCACCAGCAGGCAGCCGACGATGCGAATCGCGAGATTGCCGATCGGCAGCCGGCGCGACGCCGGGTTGGCGCCGCTGCCGCCCTCGAGCACCGGGTTGACGGCGCTGCCGAGATTGGCGCCGAGCACCAGCGCAAGCACCGCCGCCGGCGCCAAAAAGTTCGAATAGGCGAGTGACATCACCATGACGACGACGGCGATGCTGGAATGCGCCGCCCAGGCCAGCAGCGCCCCGATCAGGACGTTGAGCAACGGCTGCGTCGTGACGGCCTGCAGCAGCCCGCGCACCTCCGGCGCGTTCTCGGCCGGCGCCAACGACCCCAGCAGGATATGCAGCGCGAGCAGCATCAGCCCCAGACCGATCGCCACTCGGCCGAGATCGCGCGTGCGCGTCCGCGCGCCGCGCCGGAAGGCGATGACGCCAAGGATCAGCAGCACCGGCGCCGCGGCCGAGATGTCGAAGGACAGCACCTGCACGACCAGCGTCGTGCCGACATTGGCGCCAAGCATGACGGCGAGCGCGGGCACCAGCGCCAGCATGCCGCCCGCGGTGAACGAGGTCACCAGCAACCCGGTGGCGGTGCTGCTCTGCAGCACCGCGGTGACGCCGATGCCGATGGCGAAGGCACTGAAGCGGTTGCCGAGCGCAGCGCCGAGGAAGCGGCGAAGATCGGCACCGAAGGCGCGCAGGATGCCGCTATGGACCATGTGCATGCCCCACAGCAGCAGCGCCACGCCGCCGGTGAGGTCGAGAAGCACGATGTTGCCCGTGATCGGTCCTCCGCCCGGAGAAAGCCAGCCGGCGATCTCTGGACGTTAGGCCGCCGGCCGGGGATTGGGAAGGGCCGGACGCCCGCCCGTCAAGGACCGGCGGGCGGCATCACGGGCCGCCGGCGGAGCGGCTCAGCCAGTGGCGCACGCGCCCGGCGAGCTGGGCGGCATCGAACGGCTTGACGATGAAGTCGTCGACGCCGGCCGCCTTTGCCTCGAGCACGTCGGCCTCGGTCTTGCGCGCGGTCAGCAGCAGGATCGGCACGCCGGCCTGCGTCGGGTCGAGGCGCAGCCTGCGGCAGATCTCGAAGCCGTCGAGTCCGCGCATCGTCACGTCGAGGATGATGAGGCGCGGCGCGACGCGCCGGGCGAGCTTCAGCCCTCCTCGCCGCTGGTCGCGCCGAAGAAGACGAAGCCAGCGGCTTCGAGATGCGTCTGCAGCACGATCAGCTGGTCGATGTCGTCGTCGATGCCGAGGATCGGCGCGCCCTTGAGCGGGCGAGCGGATGGCATATCCGGGATCACGCCGAGGACGGCACCGGGGCGCGGACAAGGAAGCGCCCGGCGACCGCGTCGAGGGAAGGTCGCAAGGCGGCGCGCAGCTCGATCGCGAGCGCGCGCGCCCCGGCAATATCGCCCGCCCGGCACGCG
>JASHRZ010000703.1 GCA_030037055.1 Alphaproteobacteria bacterium | reverse complement strand
TGCGGAACGGCCGCGGGATCTGGAAGGTGCGCGCGATCCCCTTGCGGCAGACGAGATGCGCCGGCATGCCGGCGATCTCGACGCCAGCGAAGCGGATCGAGCCGCTGGTGGGCGCCAGCGCGCCGGCGATCAGATTGAAGGTCGTGCTCTTGCCCGAGCCGTTGGGGCCGATCAGGCCCAGGATTTCGCCTTCCCTTACCTCGAACGAGACCCCGTTCACCGCCAGGAAGCCGCCGAACCGCTTGGCGAGCGCGCTGACGGTCAGCACTCAGCACCTGATACCGACGGTCTCGCGCGCCGTCTTAGGCATTTCTGATTCCGGCTCCTAAGCCAGGGCGTAAGGCGAGGAGGCCGGCAGCGGCAGTACCGGCTCGGCGGTCTTGATGTTGCCGGGCCAGACCACTGTCGTCGCATCCTTGGTGTATTGCATCACGACCGGCGTCGAGCGCTCGTTCTGTCCGGACATCGGCGTACCCGGCGGGAAGAACTTGACGCCATAGCCCTGGATGGTGCCGCCCGGCGGGATGTCGACGTCGAGCGCCGCCTTGCGCACGGCCTCGGCATCGGCGCCGCCATACTTCTCGATCGCGATGGGCAGCACGGTCTGCAGCAGGATCCAGCTTTGGTTGAAGCCCATCGAGCAATGCGGCGGCACTTCCTTGGCACCGGTCTTGGCCTTGTAGCGCTCGACCATGGTCTTGATGAGATCGCCGAGCTCCGGCGCCAGTGTCTTGGGATCGAGCAGCTGCGAGGGCACGGGATCGACATCGCAGAAGAAATCGACATCGGCATGGAACGTGTCGCGCAGCTTGTCGATCTGGCTGTAGCCGGCACCGTTGCCGACCAGCATCTTGAAGCGCAAGCCCGCCTCGCGCGCTTGGCGCAGGAAGAGCGTAATGTCGGGGTTGTATCCGGTATGCAGGATGACGTCCGGGCGTGCGCGCTTCAGCTTGGTGACCAGCGAAGACAGATCGGGGGTGGTGGCCGAATAGGCCTCCTTGAGCACGATCTCGGTGATGCCTTTCGCCTTGCAGTATTGCTCGTCGGCGTCGCCGCAGCCGGTGCCGTATGGCCCGTCCTCATAGATGATCGCCGCCCGGATCTCCTTGGGCTCCTCGCCGAGCTTCGCCTTGGCGTTCTCGGCGAGGAAGCTCGCGCCGGCCTCGCCATACTGGTCGCTGTGGATCTGGGCGCGGAAGGTGTAGTGCAGGTTCCTGTTCTTGAACACCGAGGAGGCCACCGCGGTGGTGATCCAGAGGATCTTCTTCTCGGTCTCGAATTTGGCGGCGAGCGGCACCGCATGGGCGCTGGAATAGATCCCCAGCACGATGTCGACTTTCTCCTGGGTGATGAGGCGCTCGGCCTCATTGATGGCGATCTCGGGCTTGCTCTGGGAATCCGCGTTGACCGGTTCGACCTTGTATTTGCCGAGCACGCCGCCCCGCTCGTTGGTGAGATCGATGGCGATCTGTGTCCCCACCGCCGAGGCGGTCGAGCCGGCGGCGGCGAACGGCCCCGACAGGTCGAACAGCACGCCGATGCGGATCGGCTTCTCCTGCGCGAAAGCGGTCGGGCCCAGCATCGGCAGGCTCGCCAGCGCCGCCGAGTATTTGAGCAGCGCCCGTCTCGCCGTGGTCATGATCGTCCTCCCCTGCCGTTGGCGGTCTTTGGCCGTCCCGTTGTGGCCAGTCTTCGGCAAGCGAGGGCGGGTGTCAACGCGGTCGCCTCGGCATCGCGTTCCGGCGCCGCGCGAGACGCCAATGATGGCGCACCGGCAAGGCATAATGACAAGGCAAGACGCCCGGCGCCATACTTCGGCGAGGGCGACAAAAGGGTATCGCCATGACCGAGCGGATCGGCATCATCATGAACGGGGTCACCGGCCGGATGGGGACGAACCAGCACCTCATCCGTTCCGTGCTGGCGCTGCGCCGGGAGGGCGGGATCCGGCTGGCGGATGGAAGGTGCGTCGTGCCGGAGCCGATCCTGGTCGGCCGCAACATCGCGAAGCTGGAGGAGCTCGCCGCCGCCCACGGAGTCCAACGCTTCACCACCGATCTCGACGCAGCGCTCGCCGACAGGGGCGCGAGCGTCTATTTCGACGCCGCCACCACCGATTTGCGTCGGGAGAACCTGGAAAAGGCGATCGCGGCGCGAAAGCATGTCTATACCGAGAAGCCGGTGGCCCTATCGACCGCCGCGGCGCTGGCGCTCTATCGCCGGGCCGAAGCCGCCGGCATCAAGCACGGCGTGGTGCAGGACAAGCTGTTCCTGCCCGGCCTGGTCAAGCTGCGCCGGCTGCGCGAGGGTGGGTTTTTCGGCCGCATCCTCACCGTCAAGGGCGATTTCGGCTATTGGGTCTTTCCCGGCGACGGGCCGCCGGCGCAGCGCCCGTCCTGGAACTACCGCAAATCCCAGGGCGGCGGCATCATCCTCGACATGCTCTGCCATTGGCGCTACGTGCTCGACACGCTCTTCGGCGAGGTGCGCGCGGTGAGCTGCCGCGGCGCGCTGCTGGTCGACCGACGCTGGGACGAGAAGCGCCGGGCTTACGCCGCCGACGCCGAGGACGCCGCCTTCGCCGCCTTTGAGCTCGAAGGCGGCGTCCTCGCCCAGATCAACAGCTCCTGGCAGACGCGCGTGCGCCGCGACGATCTCTTAACCATCCAGGTCGACGGCACGGAAGGCTCGGCCCTCGCCGGGCTGACGCGCTGCTGGATTCAGCCGAAAGCGGCGACGCCCAAGCCCGTGTGGAACCCGGACGAGCGGCGCAGCGACGATTTCTTCGCGCAATGGCAGGAAGTGCCGGACACCGAGAGCTATCCCAACGGCTTCAAGGCGCAATGGGAGCTGTTCCTGCGCCATGTGCTGGAGGATGTGCCGTTCGCCTGGGATCTGCTTGCCGGCGCCAAGGGCGTACAGCTCGCTGAGCTCGGCTACCAGAGCTGGGCCGAGCGGCGCTGGATCGACGTACCGCGACTGGAGGGCTAGGAGCCTAGACCATGGCGACGCTCACGCTGCCCGGGCCGGACCGCAGCCTTCGCCCCTACTCCACGCATGCGCCGCGCGCCTTCCCGGCGCGCGCCAGCGAGCCGTTCAACCGCGTCGCGCTGGCGGCGGCGCATGTGGTGGCCGATCCGCTCGCCAGCGCCGATCCCTGGATCGAGACGCGGCTCGACTGGGACGCGACCATCGCCTATCGCCGCCATCTCTGGGCTCTGGGCTTCGGCGTCGCCGAGGCGATGGACACGGCGCAGCGTGGCGCGGGGCTCGAATGGCCGAGCGCGCTGGAGCTCATCCGCCATTCGCTCGAGGCGGCCAAGGACATCCCCGGCGCCCTTCTCTACTGCGGCGCCGGCACCGATCATCTGGGCGCGGGCGCGCGTCGCCTCGACCAGGTGATCTCGGCCTATGAAAAGCAGGTGGCGGCAATCGAGGAACTGGGCGGGCGCGTCGTCCTGATGGCGAGCCGTGTCCTGGCGGCCAGCGCGCGCGGGCCCGGCGACTACGCCAAGGTCTATGACCGCATCCTCGCCCAGGTCAAAAACAAGGTCATCATCCACTGGCTCGGCGACATGTTCGACCCGACGCTGGCCGGCTATTGGGGGCACAGGGATCTCGACGCCGCGAGCGACGTCATGCTCGACATCGTCAAGCGCCATCGGGCGAAGATCGACGGCATCAAGATCTCGCTGCTGGACAAGCAGCGCGAGGTCGCGTTGCGGTGGCTGTTGCCCGAGGGCGTGCGCATGTATACGGGCGACGATTTCAACTATCCCGAACTCATCGCCGGCGACGGCGAACGCCATTCCGACGCGCTGCTCGGCATTTTCGATGCCATCGCGCCCGCCGCCTCGGCGGCGCTGGCCGCGCTGGCGCGCGACGAGCCGAAGGAGTTTCACGATATCCTCGCGCCGACTTTGCCGCTCGCGCGCCACATCTTCCGCGCGCCCACACGCTTCTACAAGACCGGCATCGTGTTCATGGCCTTTCTCAACGGCCATCAGCGGCATTTCACCATGGTCGGCGGCCAGGAGAGCGCGCGCTCGCTGCTCCATCTCGTCGAGATCTTCCGGCTCGCCGACGCCGCGGGGCTGCTCGCCGATCCCGATCTCGCATGCGCGCGACTGGCGACGGTGCTCCGCCTGCACGGCGTCGAGCCCTGATGCGCGATCTCGCGCGCGACCTGCGCTGGCTCTCGATCAACACCGCGACCACGCGCGGCCAGTGGGATCTCCGCCAGGCGATCGACGGCGTCGCGCGCGCCGGGATCGCCGGCATCTCGCCCTGGCGCGACCAGCTACAAGCGATGGGTGTGGCGGCGGCGGCGGCGGCGATCCGCGCCAACGGCCTCATCGTGACCGGGCTGTGCCGCGGCGGCATGTTCACCGAATTCGACCGCGCCGGGCTTCAGCGTGCGCTCGACGACAACCGCCGCGCCATCGACGAGGCGGCGGCGATCGGCGCGCGCTGCCTGGTGCTGGTGGTGGGCGGGCTGGCGCCGCGCTCGCGCGATCTCGCCGCCGCGCGCGCGCTGGTGCGCGACGGCATCGCCGCGCTGCT
>JASHRZ010000702.1 GCA_030037055.1 Alphaproteobacteria bacterium | reverse complement strand
ATATCCGCGCGTTGCGCCGTTAACTTTAAGGGAATATTAAGGCCGCACGGTGCAGAGTACGGCACCGGCCCGAGGGGCCTGGAGACCGGCAGGACGAGCGAGCGAGATGATCGGCGGGACGGCATTGGGAGGGCGGGATCCGGCGCAGCGGCGCCGGATGGCCGACGCCTGTGCGTTGCCGGGGGTCCGTGGTCTCCTTGGCCTGCCGGGGAGCGATGGGGCGCTGCGACTTAGCCGCCCCTGAGCGCCGCCGCGCACCGTCCGGGGACGCCGCGCTCAGGGGGCTTTTGCCGCGACTGCTGCCGCGCCGCTCCAAGACGAGAGGAATTGCGCCATGAGCGCTGCCACGACCCGAACCTCCGCCGCCGCCGGCAAGCCCGGCGAGCGCGTCATCATCTTCGATACCACCCTGCGCGACGGCGAGCAGTCGCCCGGCGCGTCGATGAGCCTTGACGAGAAGATCAAGATCGCCCTCCTGCTCGAGGAGATGGGCGTCGATGTCATCGAGGCGGGATTTCCCATCGCCTCCAATGGCGATTTCGAGGCGGTGCGCGAGATCGCCAAGCTGGTGAAGGGCTCGAGCGTCTGCGGCCTGTCCCGTGCCGGGCGCATGGACATCGATCGCGCCTGGGAGGCGGTGCAGCACGCCGAGCGGCCGCGCATCCATACCTTCATCTCGACCTCGCCGCTGCACATGAAGTGGAAGCTCCAGATGGAGCCGGAGCAGGTGCACCAGGCGGTGATCGACAGCGTCACCCATGCGCGCAACCTCTGCCCCGATGTCGAGTGGTCCTGCGAGGACGGGTCGCGCACCGAGCGCGATTTCCTCTGCCGTACCGTCGAGAGCGCGATAAAGGCCGGCGCGCGCACCATCAACGTCCCGGACACGGTCGGCTATGCCGTGCCGGAGGAGTTCGCCGGCCTGATCCGCATGCTGTTCGAGCGGGTGCCGAACATCGACAAGGCGATCGTCTCGATCCACTGCCATAACGATCTCGGTCTGGCGGTGGCGAACTCGCTGGCGGCGATCGGCGCCGGCGCCCGCCAGGTCGAATGCACGGTGAACGGCCTTGGCGAGCGCGCGGGCAACGCTTCGATGGAGGAGATCGTCATGGCGCTGAAGACGCGCCGTGACGCCATGCCCTATGTCAGCGGCGTCAAGACCGAGTACATCACCCGGGCCTCGCGGCTGGTTTCCGCCATCACCGGCTTCGTCGTGCAGCCGAACAAGGCGATCGTCGGCGCCAACGCCTTTGCGCATGAGAGCGGCATCCATCAGGACGGCATGCTCAAGCATTCCGGCACCTACGAGATCATGACGCCGGAATCGGTGGGGCTCACCAAGTCGAGCCTGGTGATGGGCAAGCATTCCGGCCGTCACGCCTTCAAGATGAAACTCAAGGAACTGGGCTTCGAGCTCGGCGACAACGCCGTCAACGACGCTTTCCGCCGCTTCAAGGATCTGGCCGACCGCAAGAAGGACATCTATGACGAGGACATCCTCGCCCTGGTCGACGACGAGGTCGTGCGCGGTCACGACCGGGTCAAGTTCGTCTCGCTGCAGGTGATCGCGGGCTCCAAGGGGCCGCAGAGCGCCGAGCTCGAGCTCGACATCGACGGCGAGCGCCGGACGGCCAAGACCACCGGCAACGGGCCGGTCGACGCCACTTTCAACGCCATCCAGCAGATCGTGCCGCATGCCGCGCGCCTGCAGCTCTACCAGGTGCACGCGGTGACCGAAGGCACCGATGCGCAGGCCGAAGTCACGGTGCGGCTCGAGGAGAACGGCAAGACGGTGAACGGCCAGGGCGCCGATCCCGACACGCTGGTCGCCTCGGCCCGAGCCTACATTCACGCCTTGAACAAGCTTCTGATCAAGAGGGCAAAAACCGCTCCCGCCGCCATGACGGCGTGACGGGGCCAAGGGTCGAGGGGCGGTCCGCAAGGGTCGCTCCCGACAACGGAAAAGTACCTTGTCGCAATCCTAACCACCGGATTAATAGACGAACATGTTTGGAAATCTGTTGGGCATGCTCTCCGCCGATATGGCGATCGATCTCGGCACGGCGAACACGCTCGTTTACGTGAAGGGCCGCGGCATCGTGCTGAACGAGCCCTCCGTCGTGGCGATCGCCCAGGTCAAGGGCCGCAAACAGGTTCTCGCCGTGGGCGATGAGGCGAAGATGATGCTGGGCCGCACGCCCGGCAACATCCAGGCGATTCGTCCGCTGCGCGACGGCGTCGTCGCCGATTTCGAGGTGGCGGAGGAAATGATCAAGCATTTCATCCGTAAGGTGCATAACCGCCGCAGCTTCGCGAGCCCGCAGATCATCGTCTGCGTGCCCTCGGGCTCGACCGCGGTGGAGCGCCGCGCCATCCAGGAATCGGCCGAGAGCGCCGGCGCGCGGCGCGTCTTCCTCATCGAGGAGCCGATGGCGGCGGCGATCGGCGCCGGTCTTCCCGTCACCGAACCCACGGGATCGATGGTGGTCGATATCGGCGGCGGCACCACCGAGGTGGCGGTGCTGTCGCTGGGCGGCATCGTTTATTCGCGCTCGGTGCGCGTCGGCGGCGACAAGATGGACGAGGCCATCATCGCCTATATCCGCCGCAACCATAACCTCCTGGTGGGCGAAAGCAGCGCCGAGCGGATCAAGAAGGAGATCGGCTCCGCCTGCATGCCGGAGGACGGCGAAGGCCGCGTGATGGAGATCAAGGGCCGCGACCTCATGAACGGCGTGCCCAAGGAGATCGT
>JASHRZ010000701.1 GCA_030037055.1 Alphaproteobacteria bacterium | reverse complement strand
AGCAGGGTGCCGCCGTTCGCCTCCTCGAACTTGCCGATGCGCCGCGCCACGGCGCCGGTGAAGGCGCCCTTCTCGTGGCCGAAGAGCTCGGATTCCAGCAGGTTCTCCGGGATCGCGGCGCAGTTGACGGAGATGAAATTGTGCTTGGCGCGCCGACTGCGGCGATGGATGTAGCGCGCCATCACCTCCTTGCCGGTGCCGCTGTCGCCCGTGATCAGCACGCTTGCCTCCGACGGCGCGACCTGGTCGGCGAGCCGCACCACCTCGGCCATGACGGGATCGCGGTAGAGCAGGGCGTGGCTCTCCTGCGCCACCGCCTCGAGCACGGCGGCGATGAGCTCGGCGTCGGGCGGAAGCGGGATGTACTCCTTGGCGCCCGCCTTGATCGCGCGCACCGCCGCGTCGGCGTCGGCGCCGATGCCGCAGGCGACGACGGGGACGTTGATCCGCTCCTGCCTCAGGCTCTCGATCATCCGGCCGATGTCGAGCTTGACATCCATCATCAGGAGATCGGCGCCCTGGCCGGAACGCAGCGTGGCCAGCCCGTGCTCGATGTCGTCGGCATGGGCGACGGTGGCGCCGCGCGCCATGGCGATCTTGCCGGCGGCGCTGATATAGCCCTCGAGGGGGCCCAGAATGAGCAGACGCATCGCGGTTGACCTCTTCTCTAGGCGCGATCGGCCTTGACGATTTCTGTCATGGTGACGCCGAGCCGCTCGTCGACGACGACGACCTCGCCGCGCGCCACCAGGCGGTTGTTGACGTAGATGTCGATGGCCTCACCGACCTTGCGGTCGAGTTCGACGACGGCGCCGCGGCCGAGCTTCAGCAGCTGGCTCACCTGCATGGTCGCGCGGCCGAGCACGGCCGAGATCTGCACCGGGATGTCGTAGACCGCCTCCAGATCCTTGGCGTTCTGCGGCCGGGCCTCGCCGCCGCTCGCGGGATCGCCGTCCATCTCGTCGAGCTGCAGGTTGTGGGGATCATTCATTGTGGTTCTCCTCAGGGGGGCTCGTGCCCGGGGCGGGGATGGAGGCGAGGGCGCGAGCCAGCGCCTCGTCGATGTCGCGCATCAGGCGCCGCGTATCGCGTTCGGCGCCGCCGTCGGCCCATTCGATGCGCGCGTCGCCCGGGCCGAGCGTTTCGTCCGCCAGCAGCACGATCTTGCCGGCAAAGCCGCTGGCGGCGATGACCGCCTCGACGCGCGGCTGCATCGCCTCGAACAGGCCGTCGGCGACGCGCAGCACGACACGCGGCTCGTCGAAAGCCTCGCGCAGGCACTCGACGGCCATCGCCTCGATCTCGGCGAGCGGCGCCTTGCGGCAGAGCGCCGGCACCGCCTTGGCGAGGACGGCGCGGAGCGTCTCCAGGGCGTCGCGCTGCGCGTCCTCGGCATAGCGTTGGCGCGCCGCCAGGATGACCTTGAGGCCGAGGGCGAGGCTCGACAGCGCTCCGGCGACACGCACCTCGGTCGATTTCGCCGCCTCGGCAAGGGCGGCGGCGCAGCCGGCAGCGACGCCGGCCTCGCGCGCCGCGTCGAGCTCGGCCTTGGAGAAGGTGGGCTCCGCCGGCGGCGGCGGCTTGCGCGGCGCGTTGCGCGGCGCATCCGGCAGGTCGAAGGACCGATCGAAGAGGAATTTGTGCGGCGCGCTCATGTCCCGGCTCAGTACACCAGCTCGTCTTCGCCGCTGCCGTCGACGATGACGATCTCGCCGCGCGCCGCGAGGTCCTTGGCGAGCGCCACGAGATAGGCCTGCGCCTCCTCGACATCCTTGAGTCGGACCGGGCCCATGGAGGCGATCTCCTCGCGCAGGAGCTTGCCGGCGCGCTCGGAGATGTTGGAGAAGAACAGGTCGCGCAGCGCCTCGGACGCACCCTTGAGGGCAAGCGGGATCTTCTCCTTCTCGGCGTTGCGCAGGATGCCCTGGATCGCCATGCCGTCGAGCTTGCCGAGATCCTCGAAGGTGAACATGAGCGCCTTGATGCGCTCGGCGCTGTCGCGGTTGCGCTCCTCCAGCGCGGTGAGGAAGCGCGTCTCGGTGTTGCGGTCGAGACTGTTGAAGATCTCGGCGATGAGCTCGTGCGAGTCGCGACGGTTGGTGCGCGCCAGGCTCGAGAAGAACTCGTTGCGCAAGGTGCGCTCGACATCGTCGAGCACCTCCTTCTGCACCGCCTCCATGCGCAGCATGCGCATGATCACCTCCATGGCGAAGCTCTCGGGGAGCTGCGTCAGCACGCGGCCGGCATGGTCGGGCTTGATCTTGGAGAGCACGACGGCGACGGTCTGCGGGTACTCGTTCTTGAGATAGTTGGCGAGCACCGTCTCGTTGACGTTGCCGAGCTTGTCCCACATGGTGCGGCCCGCGGGGCCGCGAATCTCCTCCATGATGTTGTTGACGCGGTCCTGGCCCAGCACCTTGGCGAGCAGCCGCTCGGTGCTCTCATAGGTGCCGACCAGCGAGCCGGTGGCGGAGATCTGCTCGGCGAACTCGACGAACAGCCGCTCGACGATGTTCGAGCTGACCG
>JASHRZ010000700.1 GCA_030037055.1 Alphaproteobacteria bacterium | reverse complement strand
CCGCATAACCTGGTGGCGCTCCAATCCATCGTCACGCGTTCGCCCTTCTCCGCGCTCGCTCGCCCAAATCCGGCGCACCAGCGCGGCTATCGTTGCGGGAAAAGGCGAAGCCGCCAGAATCTCATAAGTCTGCGATATTGATGGTATTCGTCCTCAAATCGCAGACATCCCATCCGCCATTTCCGTTCGCGCTTTTCGCGCGACGCAAAGGGGACCCGACGGAGGACGCAGCCGGGACGCCGGATCACGCCGGCCGATATCCCTGCAGGGACTGCTGAAAATCGATGCCCACCAGCAACATGTCGACGCTGACGCCGTCGGCGGCGGCGGCGGCAGGTACAGCACCTCATACTGACGGGGCTTGTCGTCCATCAGACGGTCGCGGCGGAAGACCGCCGGCACGCCAGCGGCGACGACGTCGCCGTAGGCCTGCCGAAGCAAAGCCCGGTATTCCGACAAGGGATGATCGTCGGCGTACTTGCCGGTGAGATCGGTGCCGTCGCGGCGCACGATCTCGGTGCCGACCATCCGGAAGTGGAATCGCACGGGATCGCGGAGCACGTCGACGAGCGCCACATTGGCGAGAGCATAGGAGAAATCGACGGGATCGCGGCGCGAGCCGGCAACGGTTGGCCGGCCCGCTTGCCCTGCCAATACGCATAGAGCCGGCGGAGTTGCTCGCTCTTGATGTCCTCTTCCCCCATGACGCGCGCCGCGCTTCCGCCCCTGCGATGCTCGTCCATTATCCACCCGCAAGTGCGAGTCCTTCGCCGTGGCTGTCATCGCGGCGATTGTCCTCGCCGCGCCGGTCGTCCCGCGACTATGATATCGCAAGCATCGGGGAAAGAAGGCCACAGCCGTCGCAATGCTCCGCCTGACGCGATCGCTTATCGTCGGTCTGCTGGTCTTGCCGGCCGGCTCCTGCGCCGGCATCTCGGACTGGATGGCCGGCATCAATCCGGAGAACTACAGCTGGGAGCCGGCGGCGGGCAGCGTTCACCGCAGGACATGGCAAGAGGATCTGAAGGATTGCGAGATGCCGGGCGCGCCGCCGGCGGAGGCGGAGACGAACGCGCCGAAGGGGGCGCCGACGATCGAGAGGTCGGAGGGCGCTGCCGTGGTTGCCGCCTGCATGGCCGACAAGGGATACCGGAAAGTCTACCTGTCGCGAACTACCCTTTTCTAGCGCAGCGTCATCGCCGCAGGGCGCGGATCGCCGGCAAGCGCCAATGGCCGGCGCTTATGGACCGAGCTCCTTCTCGAGGTCGCCGAGCGCGCCGTCGGCGCGCCGACAATCGGTCTCGCGCTTGCCGATCGCGCGCTTGCCCTTGTCGATGCCCTTGTCGAGGATGTTGCGCGCCGCGTAGTACTGCTGGTTGTCGTCGACGCCCTTGTCGATCATCGCCTCGACCTTGCGCATCGCCGCGTGCAGCCGCGTGCGGTCGATCTCACGGCACATCCAGGCCGCGCCCAGCACCTCGCCCGCCTGCGCCAGACGTCGCTCCGCCGCGGCCGCAACCTCGGGCATATACTTGTCCTCCCCGGCATCAGGAGAGGCGATCAGGGTGACGCCGGCGAGCGCCAGGACGATGGCCATCATGCCTCGAGGCTCCGCTTGTCGCGTCCGCGGGCAACGCTAGCCGAAGGCCGGCGGCTTTTGAAGCGCGGGCGGCGCCTCCTCACGCCGGCGGCTCGCCGGACGCGCGCTCGATCACCTCGCGCAACGCGCGCGAGCTGATCCTTGCGATAGGGCTAGTTCAGCAGCGGCACCTTCGGCGCAAGCTCGCGGCCGCCATCGACGACGTTGCCGGCAAAGCCCGAGGTCAGCAGTGCCTTGATATGCCGCCAGCGCCGCATGACGACGTCAGCGAGCTGGCGCCCATCCATGCCGCGAAGCATGATCACGTCGGTGAACAGCAGGTCGACTTCGGCGTCGACGGCGATCGCCTCGATCGCGGCATGCGCGCTGTCGGCCTCGCGCACGCGGTAGCCGAGCTCGGCGAGCTGGCGCACCGCCACGCGGGCGGAGCGCGGCGTTGTCCTCGACCACCAGCACGACCTCGTCGTCGCCGCGCAGGACCGGCTCCTCGACGCGCGGCTGCTCCGCCGCCGCGGCGGCTTCGGCGCGCGGGAAATAGACCCGGCAGAGATCCGGAGCGAGGTCGAGCGAGACCGCAATGGTCTCGCCGAGCAGCCGATCGAGCAGCTTGGCCGCGCCGGCGACCAGCTCGTTGACGTCGACGCGGCGCGGCTGCAGCGCCAGGCGACGCGCGAAGGCGAGGAGCCGGCGCGTCAGATCGGCGCCGCGCAGCGCCGCATCGCGCGCCTCGCCGGCAACCTCGAGAACCTCCGCCCCGACCTTCTCGCTGTCGCAGAAGAGGTCGAGATTGCCGATGACAACGCCGAGCAGATTGTTGAAATCATGCGCCAGCCCGCCGGTGAGGTCGCCGATCGCTCCATCTTCTGCGCCTGGCGCAGCTGCGCCTGCAGGCGCCGCTGCTCGCTCCGGCACCCTCGTGTCAGCCTGCTGGGCGAGCGGCTTGGCCGATTTCGCCGATACCGCGGCGGTCATGAGTCTCCTCGACCTCGTCATCAGCGTTGACACCGCGAGCGCCCATCTCGCCGGCGCGCTCGCCTGCCCTTTTCGGCCGAATGGCGCTGGCTGCGCGGACGCGAGGATAGCCGGGTCGCGGCGGAAGCCGCGAGGCGCCAGCTAGTTGTTGTGCGTCGCCAAATCCGTTAATGTTGCATTGCAATATGGCTGCGGGGATTGGCGGTGATCGCCGAGCCTCGGCAGAGCCGAAGGCCGTTGGTGCAGCGCATCAGCATCGGTCGGCCAGAACTGGGTTCAAGGTGAGCATCCAGGTCGCGCTCCATCACCGCACCGAATACCGCTATGACCGGCCGGTCGCGCTGGGCCCGCAAACGGTGCGGTTGAGACCGGCGCCGCATGCGCGCACCCCGATTCTCGCCTATGCGCTGAAGCCCGAGCCGGAGCCGCATTTCCTCAACTGGCTGCAGGACCCGCAGGGCAATTACCTCGCGCGCCTCGTCTTCCCCGAGAAGACCGACCGGCTGGTCATCACCGTCGACCTCGTCGCCGACATGACGGTGATCAACCCCTTCGATTTCTTCCTCGAGCCGGCGGCAGAGACTTATCCCTTCGCTTATGATCCCGCGCTGGAGAGCGAGCTGGCGCCGTTCCGCCGCACCGAGCCCGCCGGCCCGCTGCTGCAGCGCTATCTCCGCGCCATCGACCGCTCGCCGCGCCGCAGCATCGACTTCCTGGTCGAGCTGAACCGCCGGCTGCAATCCGATATCCGCTACATCATCCGCCACGAGCCCGGCGTGCAGACGCCGGAGGAGACGCTGGAGCGCGCCGAGGGCTCGTGCCGTGACAGCGCCTGGCTGCTGGCCCAGCTGCTGCGCCATCTCGGCATCGCTGCGCGCTTCGCCTCGGGCTATCTCATCCAGCTTGTCGCCGACCAAAAGCCGCTCGAAGGGCCGGCGGGGCCGAGCGCCGATTTCACCGACCTCCACGCCTGGTGCGAGGCCTACATGCCGGGTGCAGGCTGGATCGGCCTCGATCCGACTTCGGGGCTCTTCGCCGGCGAGGGCCACGTTCCTCTCGCCTGTTCGCCCGACCCGCAAAGTGCGGCGCCGATTTCGGGCACGCTGGAGCGTGCCGAGAGCGTGCTGACGCATGAAATGTCAGTCCGCCGGCTGCGCGAGACGCCGCGCGTCACTTTGCCCTATGCCGAGGCGGAATGGGCACGCCTCATGGCTCTCGGCGAGCGCGTCGACCGCAACCTCGCTGCCCAGGATGTCCGCCTCACCATGGGCGGAGAGCCGACTT
>JASHRZ010000699.1 GCA_030037055.1 Alphaproteobacteria bacterium | reverse complement strand
TGGCGGTGATGCATCTCGGCCAGTGACGCCCGCCTCGGGAGATCGCTGGAGTCCTGACACATTTATCCGCTATCGTGGCCCCGTCGGGAGGTGCCGCAATGACCATCGGCCACAAGACACTGGGCCACGGTACGCATCGGGTATTGGCGCTGCATGGCTGGTTTGGCGACGAGACGTGCTTCGATCCCCTGCGCGATGCCCTCAGCCTCGACGAGTTCAGCTATGCCTTCATGGCCTATCGCGGCTACGGAATGTCGCGCCAGCAGCGCGGCGAGTACACGATGAAGGAGATCGCCGCCGACGCGCTGGCGCTGGCCGACGCGCTCGAATGGGAGCGCTTCAGCCTGATCGGTCATTCCATGGGCGCCATGGCGGTGCAGCGCGTGCTGGCGGACGCGCCCGGGCGCGTGGAGAAGATCGTCGCGGTGACCCCGGTGCCGGCCTCGGGCATGAAGTTCGATCCCGAAAGCTGGAAGCTGTTCGAAGGCGCGGCGCGCAACCTCGACAGCCGCCGCGGCATCATCGACTTCTCCACCGGCGGCCGGCTCTCCAAGGCCTGGATCGACCGCATCGCGCGCTACTCCGCGGAGACGGCGACCGTCGAGGCCTTCGCGGCCTATCTGCAGGCCTGGGCCAAGACCGATTTCCACGACGAGATCGCAGGCAATCCCGTGCCGATCAAGGTCATCATCGGCGCGCATGATCAGGCGCTCACCGAAGAGGCGATGAAGGCCACATATCTCGCCTGGTATCCGCACGCCGAGCTCGAGGTGATGGCGAATGCCGGCCATTACCCGATGAACGAGGCGCCGGTGGCGCTCGCCACCAGCATCGAGGCCTTCCTGCGCCGCGACGCCAAGAAACCTTAGAGAGGGGAGGGAACGCGTCATGCTGATCAATCTCGGGGGCCGCCGCCTCTACTACGATCTCGCGGGACCGGAGACCGGCCAGGTCGTCTGCTTCATCCATTCGCTCGCCTCCGACAGCGGCATGTGGGCGGAGCAGCTGCCGCCACTGCTCGCCCAGGGCTATCGCGTGCTCCGGCTCGACATGCGCGGCCATGGCGGCAGCGACCCGGTGGCCGGCGGCTACACCATGGCGCAGCTCGCCGACGACGTCGCCGCCGCGCTCGATTTCCTCGCCATCCCGCGGGTGCAGCTCATCGGCCTCTCCATCGGCGGCATGATCGGCCAGGCCTTCGCCATCGCCCATGGCCGGCGGCTCGTCTCGGCCATGCTGTGCGATACCGCACCGCAGACCATGCCCGGCGCCAAGGAAGCCTGGGCGCCGCGCATCGCGGCGGTGACCAAGGCGAACTCGGTGGCGCCGCTCGCGGACGCCACCATGGAGCGCTGGTTCACCGACGCGTTCAAGCCGCGCAAGCCCGGCCGCTGGCAGCAGATCCACGCCACCATCAGCGGCACCGCGCCTGCCGGCTATCTCGGCTGCGCCGCAGCGATCCTCGATTTCGACTTCACGCCGAAGCTGCCGGCGGTGACGGCGCCGACGCTGGTCGTCTGCGGCGCCGACGACCAGGGCACGCCGCCCGCCGGCAACCGGAAGATCGCCGCGCTGTTGCCCGGCGCGCGCTACGAGGAGATCCCCGATGCGCGGCATTTCCCCAATGTCGAGCATCCCGAGACCTTCAACCGCATCATGCTGGGCTGGCTCGGCGCGCATCGCTGAGCGGAGGGGGCGTCATGGCGTTCCTGATGGGGGTCGTCGCTTTCATTCTCGGCACCGTGTTGGTTGCCGTCTGCCTGGTGGCGATCCCCGGCCCCGAAGAAGAGCAGCCGCCGGCGCAAGGTCACGGCGGGCATTGAGCCCAGGCCCAATCCTGGTCGGCTGGACCCAGTCGCCAAGAGCGCTCTCCGCCGCGCGCTTTCGCGCTCACACATTTGGCAGCGCCCGGCCAGCTTCTCGCGGTTGCGGCTAGGCAATCGCAAATGCCGCCGAGCTGGTGGCCGGACAGATTGACCACGGGGGCACGGAGACTTGATGTTGGGCGCGCTTGCGCGCCATTTCTTGTTTCTCCGTGCTCTCCATGTCTCCGTGGTCAAACTCATCTGCGATTGCCCAAGCGGGGACACGGCATTGGTTCGCCGACGATTCCGACTGAACGAAACACGCACCAGCCGCACCGGCGCTCAGCGCGGCCTCTCGCGCAGCCTTGCCTCGGTGACGATAAAATCGAGCGCCACGTCATGGGCCTGGGGAAAGACGGTCGCCAGCCGCGCCGCCTCGAGGCCGACGCCGATCGTCGTCGGTCGCGGCGCGGCCGCGGCGAGGGTGCGGTCGAAATAGCCGCCGCCATAGCCCAGGCGATAATTCGCGGCATCGAAGCCGACGCAGGGCACGACCAGGATCTCCGGCCGCACGATCTCGCGGCGCTTGGGCGCGGGAATGTCGTGGAGACCGGGCTCCATCTCCGTCTCCTCGCGCCAGAGGCGGTATTCGAGCGGGCCTTGCCGGTCCACCACCGCCGGCAGCGCCAGGCTGCGGTTTTGCGCGATGAGGCGCTCGGCCAGCCGCCGCGGGTCGAACTCGCCGCGGACCGGCCAATAAAGGCCGATGCTTCGGCCCGGCAGCGCGCGCAGCAGCGCCTCGAGCCGGCGCTCGATGGCCGCGTCCTTGTGCCGGCGCTGCTCGGGCGGAAGGGCGAGCCTCAGCGCGATCAGCCGCTTGCGCTCGGCGCGCCGCCAGAGCCTGATCTCCTCTGCGCTGCTCATGGCTTGCTCATGGGGCGGCCGCAGTATAGTAGGCGGCGGTATGGCCGCCGAGGCACGGGGTCCTCGGTCCGGCTCGCGTGGTTCATTGGGGGAGTTCGTCCGATGCTGCCTGCATTCACGCCGCGCCCGAACCCTCATCGCTTGCCGGCGCGGCTGACGACCGCCGCCAGCCTGGTCGCGCTGCTTGCGGGCTGCGCGCTGGGACCCGATTTCTTCGCGCCCGCGGCGCCCGACACCAAAGGCTATACCGAGGACGGCATTCCCAAGACCAAGATGGCCGATGCCAAGGAGAAGGAGCAGCGCTTCGTTCTCGGCAAGAAGATCACCGGCGACTGGTGGCAGCTCTTCCACGCGCCGCGGCTCAATGCGGTGCTCGAGCAGGCCATCGCCGGCAACCAGACCCTGGTCGCCGCGCGCGCCAGCCTGGCGCAATCCTTCGAGGTCGTCGCCCAGGCGAAGGGCATCCTCTATCCGCAGCTCGACTTCTCCGTCGGCGCCACCCGCCAAGTGGAGAGCGAGGCGCTGCTGGACTTGCCGGGCCGGACGCCGCCCTTCAACATCTTCACCGTCGGCCGACCGTGAGCTATGCGCTCGACCCCTTCGGCGCCAATCGCCGGCGCATCGAACAGCAGGAAGCGACCGCGGGCTATGAGGCCTATCAGCTCGACGCCGCCTATCTAACCTTGACCGGCAATGCGGCGACGCAGGCGCTCGCCATCGCCTCGGCGCGCGCGCAGATCAAGGCGGTCGAGACCATCATCCAGGACGACCAGGAGAATTTGCGGCTGGTGCAAAGCGAGCTCGAGGCCGGCGAGGCAACGCAGATCGACGTCGAAAGCGCCGCCAGCCAGCTCGCCGCCGACCGCACCTTGCTGCCGCCGCTGCGCCAGCAGGTCAGCGTCGCGCGCCATGCGCTGTCGATCCTGGCGGGCCGGCTGCCGGCCGATTGGGTGCCGCCGGATTTCAATCTCGAGGAGTTCACGCTGCCCGACGAGCTGCCGGCGAGCCTGCCCTCCGATCTGGTGCGCCAGCGGCCGGACATCCTGGCCTCGGAGGCGCAGCTTCACGCGGCGAGCGCCGCAATCGGCGTCGCCACGGCGCAGCTCTATCCCACGATCAACCTCACCGCGACCTTCACGCAGGAATCGCTGGCGACGGAGACGTGGTTCAATCCCACCAGCCGTGTCTGGAGCATCGGCGGGCAGCTGCTGGCGCCGGTCTTCCACGGCGGCGCGCTCCAGGCGCAGAAGCGCGCCGCGGTCGACGCCTTCGACGCCGCGCTGGCGAACTACAGGCAGACCGTCTTGACCTCCTTCGGCCAGGTCGCCGACGTCATGGAGGCGCTGGCGCATGACGCCGAATTGCTCGAGGCGGAGCGGCGCGCGCTGGAATCGGCGGATGAGTCCTTGCGGCTCACCCGCACCACCTATCAATACGGCAATGTCGGCGTGCTGCAGGTGCTCGACGCGCAGCGCCTTGCCGAGCAGGCGCGGCTCGGCTATGTCCGCGCCCAGGCGCAGCGGCTGCTCGACTCGGTGCAGTTCCTCACCGCCATGGGCGGCGGCTGGTGGAATTGGCCGGGGAGCGACCAGCCGATGCAGGCGGCCGCGGAAAAAGCCGCCGGGCATTGACCGGCTCGGCCATTTGCCTCGGCGGGTCGATCCGGCCATCCTGTCCGGCGATGCGGCGAGGGCGGGCGCGCGAGGTGGCGCGCGCAGCCGCCGCGAGGGAGGCGAAGATAAGGGCGAGAGCGATCGGCGCGCTTGCGGCGCTGTTCCTGGCGGCGGCGGGAATGCCGGCGCTGGCGGAGAACGCGCCCGGCGTGAGCGCGAGCGAGATCAAGATCGGCCAGACCATGCCCTATAGCGGTCCCGTCGCCGCTTTCGGCACGCTGGGCAAGGGCGAGCTCGCCTTCTTCAACATGATCAACGACGAGGGCGGCGTGAACGGCCGCAAGATCAGGCTCATTAGCCTCGATGACGGCTATGCGCCGCCCAAGACCGTCGAGCAGACGCGCAAGCTGGTGGAGCAGGAAGGCGTCGCCTTCCTCTTCAGTTCGATCGGCACGGCGGCCAACACGGCGGTCCAGAGATATCTCAACGACCGCAAGATTCCGCAGCTCTTCATCGGCTCCGGCGCGAGCAAATGGGGCAACTACCAGCAATTCCCCTGGACCATCGGCGGCGTGCAGGGAACCTTCCGCGCCGAAGGGCGGATCTACGCCCGCTACATCCTGCGGCAGAAGCCCGGCGCCAGGATCGGCGTGCTCTACCAGAACGACGATTACGGCAAGGACTATTTCCTCGGCCTCAAGGACGTGCTCGGCGACGCCTTCGACAAGAGCGTGGTGGCGGAAAGCTACGAGTTCACCGATCCCACCATCGATTCCCAGATCGTCGCGCTGCAAAGCGCCGGCGTCGACGCGATCATCGTCGGCGCGACGCCGAAATTCGCCGCGCAATCCATCCGCAAGGTCTACGACATCGGCTGGAAGCCGATGTTCTTCCTGTCGAACGTGGCGATCTGGGTGAATTCGGTGATGCAGCCGGCGGGCATGGAGAAGGGCGTCGGCATCATCTCCTCGGCCTATGTCAAGGATCCCACCGATCCCGGCTGGGACAATGACCCCGGCATGCGGCAATGGCGCGCCTTCATGAAGAAATACATGCCCGACGCCGATGCCAGCGACCAGAACTACGTCAACTCCTTCAACTCCGGCATGGTGCTGGTGCAGGTGCTGAAGCAGTGCGGCGACGACCTCTCGCGCGAGAACATCCTGAAGCAGGCGACGAACCTGCACGACCTCGCGCTGCCGATGCTGTTGCCGGGCATCACCGTGAACACCGCGCCGACCGATTACTATCCCGTCAAGCAGATGCAGCTCATGCGCTGGGACGGCGCGCACTGGGTGCGCTTCGGCGAGGTGCTGTCGGGAACTTAGGCGCGACGCAAAGCGTCGTCGCCGGCGGGCGGCAGCGGTTGCTCCTGAGCCTGTCGAAGGAGGCAACCGCGAGAGCCCGCACGCCAGCAGCGTGCGCCGGCACGCGCGCCGCGCGCGGCCATGTCGATATGGACATCGCCATGGCCGGCGCTTAGAAACCGGGAGGAATGCGCGCGATCCACCCCGGGGCGCGATATCGCCTTGGACCGGGAGGCACAAGCTTATGCGAATCGAGGCACTCGAAGGCTGGACCAGGGAACAGCGCAGCGTGGTGACCGCGGCCTTTTTGGGCTGGTCGCTCGACGCATTCGACTTCTTCCTCATGGTGTTCGTGCTCAAGGGCATCGCGGCCGAGTTCGGCACCCAGGTCACCTCGGTCACGGTGGCCATCCTGCTGACGCTTGCGATGCGGCCGATCGGGGCGTTCATCTTCGGACGCGCCGCCGATCATTGGGGCCGGCGTCCCACGCTGATGGTGGACGTGCTCGCCTATTCCTTCATCGAATTCGCCTCCGGCTTCGCGCCGAGCCTGACCGCGCTGCTGATCCTGCGCGCGCTCTATGGCGTCGCCATGGGCGGCGAATGGGGCGTCGGCGCCTCGCTCACCATGGAGACGATCCCGCCCAAGGCGCGCGGTTTCGTCTCCGGCCTGCTGCAATCGGGCTATCCCACGGGCTATTTCATCGCCTCGATCGTCTACGCCTTGCTCTATTCCACGATCGGCTGGCGCGGCATGTTCATGGTCGGCGTGGCTCCCTCGCTGCTGGTGTTCTACATCCGCCGCAAGGTCCCGGAATCGCCGACCTGGCAGCGCGTCCCCGCGGCGCGCGGTGGTACGCTCGCCGTGCTCCGGTCGAACTGGCGCATCGGCATCTATGCCGTGATCCTGATGACCGCGTTCAACTTCTTCAGCCACGGGACGCAGGATCTCTATCCGACATTCCTCGAGATCCAGCATCACATGTCGCCACACGCGGTCGGCATCATCGCGGTCATCTACAATATCGGCGCGATCATCGGCGGCATTCTCTGCGGCTCCTTTTCCGAGCGGATCGGCCGGCGCCGGATGATCGTGATCTGCGCGCTGCTGGCGCTGCCGATCCTGCCGCTTTGGGCGTTCTCCAGCGGCGCGGCCATGCTGGCGCTCGGCGCGTTCCTGATGCAGATCGTGGTCCAGGGCGCCTGGGGCGTCATTCCCGCGCATTTGAACGAGCTTTCGCCGGACGCGGCGCGCGGCACCTTTCCCGGCTTCGTCTATCAGCTCGGCAATCTCCTCGCCTCGGCCAACGCGACCATCCAGGCCACCATCGCCGCCCGTTACGACAACAATTACGGCTTTGCGCTGGCGCTCGTTGCCGGCATCGTCGCGGTGGTGATTGCGCTGCTGACGGCTTTCGGCCGCGAGTCCAAAGGCATCGCGTTCGGCGACGCGCGCCTGCGCACCGCGCCGAAATAGCCCCCGGCCTCCGCCGGCACGGGCCGCCGCCGCCGCGCATCGGCTCGCTCGACGATCCCGAGGCACGGGCCTGCCGGAGGAGCGGCGCGGCGGAAGC
>JASHRZ010000698.1 GCA_030037055.1 Alphaproteobacteria bacterium | reverse complement strand
GTGCGCGCGGTCGCCGACGGCAAGCGCGCGGCGCTGTCGATCGATCGCGCGTTGCGCCGCTGAAGGAGGGCATCATGGCCGATCTTGCCACGCGTTTTGCCGGCATCGCGTCGCCCAACCCGTTCTGGCTCGCTTCGGCGCCGCCGACCGACAAGGAATACAACGTCGTGCGCGCCTTCAAGGCGGGCTGGGGTGGCGTCGTCTGGAAGACGCTCGGCGAGGACCCGCCCATCGTCAACACCACGTCGCGCTACGGCGCGCTCTCCTACAAGGGCAACCGCGTCGCCGGCTTCACCAACATCGAGCTCATCACCGACCGGCCGCTCGAGGTCAATCTGCGCGAGATCAAGCAGGTGAAGCGCGACTGGCCCGAGCGCGCTCTCGTTGTCTCGCTGATGGTGCCCTGCGAGGAGGAGAGCTGGAAGCGCATGCTGGCCCGCGTCGAGGAGACGGGCGCCGACGGCGTCGAGCTCAACTTCGGCTGCCCGCACGGCATGTCGGAGCGCGGCATGGGCTCCGCCGTCGGCCAGGTGGCGGATTATGTCGAGATGGTGACGCGCTGGTGCAAGCAGCACACGCGCATGCCGGTGATCGTCAAGCTCACCCCCAACGTCACCAACATCCTGGAGCCCGCGCGGGCGGCGGTGAAGGGCGGCGCCGACGCGGTGAGCCTCATCAACACGCTCAACTCGATCATCGCCGTCGATCTCGACCAGATGGCGCCGGCGCCGGTGGTCGACGGCAAGGGCACTCATGGCGGCTATTGCGGCCCGGCGGTGAAGCCGGTGGCGCTGCACATGGTGGCCGAGATCGCCCGCGACCCCGAGTGCCGCAACATCCCGATCGCCGGCATCGGCGGCATCGAGAGCTGGCGCGACGCGGCCGAGTTCATGGCGCTCGGCGCCGGCGTGGTGCAGGTCTGCACAGCGGCGATGCATTACGGCTTCCGCATCGTCGAGGACATGATCGACGGGCTCGGGCGCTGGATGGACATGAAGGGCCATACGCGCCTCGACGGCTTCCGCGGCAAGGCGGTGCCCAACGTCACCGACTGGCAGTTCCTCAACCTCAACTACCAGATCATCGCGCGGATCAATCAGGATCTCTGCATCAAGTGCGGGCTCTGTCACATCGCCTGCGAGGACACCGCGCATCAGGCGATTGCCGCCACTCGCAGCAACGGGCAGCGGCGCTACGAGGTCATCGACAAGGAATGCGTCGGCTGCAATCTCTGCATGTATGTGTGCCCGGTCGAGGATTGCATTACCATGCTGCGTACGGACAACGGGCAGCCGCCGCTCGACTGGACGCAGCATCCCAACAACCCCCTGCGCAAGGCGGCGGAATAGGAGCGAGGGCCGTGCGCGGCGCACAGAATCTCCGGATCGACCAGCAGCGTCTGTGGCGGAGCCTGATGGAGATGGCCAAGATCGGCGCCACCGAGAAAGGCGGCTCGAAGCGCCTGGCGCTCACCGATCTCGACAAGGAAGGCCGCGACCTCTTCGTGCGCTGGTGCAAGGAGGCCGGCTGCGCCGTCACTATCGACCGCATGGGCAATATCTTTGCGCGCCGGCCCGGCCGGCGCGCCGATTTGCCGCCGGTCGTCACCGGCAGCCATCTCGACACACAGCCGACCGGCGGCAAGTTCGACGGCGTCTACGGCGTGCTCGCCGGGCTCGAGGTGATCCGCACCTTGAACGATCTCGGCTATGAGACGGATGCGCCGATCGAGGTCAGCGTCTGGACCAACGAGGAAGGCTCGCGGTTTGCCCCGGCGATGGTCGCCTCGGGCGTCTTCGCCGGCGTCTTCAGCGAGGAATATGGGCTGAGCCGTGCCGATCTCGACGGCAAGACCATCGGCGAGGAGCTCAAGCGCATCGGCTATGCCGGCGACGCGCCGGTCGGCGGGCGGAAGTTCAAGGCCTTCTTCGAAGCGCATATCGAGCAGGGGCCGATTCTCGAGGCAGAGCGCAAAACCATCGGCGTCGTGCAGGGCATCCAAGGCATCCGGTGGTTCGAGGTCACGCTCACCGGCAGCGAGAGTCATGCCGGAACGACGCCGATGAACCGCCGCAAGGACGCGCTGCTTGGCGCCGCTCGCCTCGTCGACCGGGTCAACCGCATCGCGCTCGAGCACGCGCCCGGCGTCTCCACCGTCGGGCTCCTGCAGGTGCGGCCCAATTCGCGCAACACCATCCCCGGCAGCACCTTCTTCTCGGTCGATCTGCGCCATCCGGATGACGGGGTGCTGCTGCGCATGCGCGGCGATCTCGAGGCGGCGGTAAGTGACGTCGGGGGCGCGCTCGGGCTGCGCGCGGCGTGCACGGAGATCTGGCATTCGCCCGCCGTGCGTTACCACGAGGGCTGCATCGCCGCGGTGCGCCGCGCGGCAGAGGATCTGGGCTACGCCCATCGCGACATCGTCTCCGGCGCAGGCCACGACGCCGGCTATGTCAGCCGCGTCGCGCCGGTGGGGATGGTATTCGTCCCCTGCGCCGGCGGCATCAGCCACAACGAGGTCGAGAGCGCGACCGCCGAGGACCTGGCCGCCGGCTGCAACGTGTTGCTGCGCGCCATGCTCGAGCATGCCGCGGGATGACCGCGCGGAGGCGGCGATGGTTGGCCTCGTCGACGGCGAGGCGCTGAGCATGGCCGAGGCCCGCGCGTCCGGCGCGCCGCCCGCCGTCGAGATCAGCGGCCTCAATCTCGTCTTTGATACGGGCGGCGCGGCGGTGACCGCGCTCGCCGATGTCGACCTCACCGTCGCGCGCGGCGATTTCGTGTCGCTGATCGGCCCCTCCGGTTGCGGCAAGACCACTTTGCTGCGCGTCATGGCCGACCTCGAGCGCGCGAGCTCGGGCACGGTGCGGGTCAACGGCGTCTCGGCCGAGGCGGCGCGGCTCGCCCGCGCCTATGGCTACGTCTTCCAGGCGCCCGCGCTTTATGCCTGGCGCTCGGTGCTGCGCAACGTCACCTTACCGCTGGAGATCATGGGACTGCCGCGCGCCGAGCGCCAGGAGCGCGCACGCCGCGTGCTTTCGCTCGTCAACCTCACCGGCTTCGAGCTCAAGTTCCCCTGGCAGCTTTCCGGCGGCATGCAGCAGCGCGTCTCGATCGCGCGCGCTCTCTCTTTCGATCCCGAGCTGCTGCTCATGGACGAGCCCTTCGGCGCGCTCGACGAGATCATGCGCGACCATCTGAACGAGGAGCTGCTGCGGCTGTGGCAGCGCACCGGCAAGACGGTGATCTTCGTCACCCATTCGATCCCCGAGGCGGTGTTCCTGTCGACGCGCATCGTCGTCATGAGCCCGCGCCCGGGCCGGATCATCGACATCATCGACAGCGACCTTCCGGCCGAGCGCACGCTCGACATGCGCGAATCCGCGGCGTTTGCCGCCATCGCGCACCGCGTGCGCTCTGGCCTCAAGGCCGGGCACAGCTATGACGATGCCTGAGGTCGCGATCAATCCGCGCGCCTGGCACGCGCGGCTTGCCGGCGGCAGTGCGCTGCCGATGCTCGCCGTGCTGATGGCGGTGCTCGTGCTCTGGTATGCCGGCACGGTCTGGCTCAACGCGCCCCTCGTCATCGACCGCTACGCGCGTGAGGGAAAAGCCGGCTGGAGCCTCGGCGCGCTGGTCGCCGACAGCATGGCGATGGACCGGCCGGTGCTGCCGGCGCCGCATCAGATCCTGGCCGAGCTCGACCGCACCGTGCTCGAGGTTGCCCCGACC
>JASHRZ010000697.1 GCA_030037055.1 Alphaproteobacteria bacterium | reverse complement strand
AAGCGATGAATGTCGCGGTCGTGCCAGCCGCCGTCGCGGCGCTGGGCGAGCGCCGGCGACACCGCGCCGAGCGCCAGCGCCGCCGCGACCACCATGCCGAATCTCCAACGCAACATGCTTACCTCCAGCGCCCCCAGCCGCAGCCCCAGCAACCCCCGACGCCGACCGCGACCGGCGGCCCGTAGTAATAACCCGGCGCGTAGCCATAGGCGTAGCCTGGCGGCGGCGGGGCGACGACGCAGCCGCAGAGCCCTGCCAGCATCAGCGTCGCCGCGGCAACGCGGAGAATTCCGCTCATCCTGCACCTCCTGACCTCGTCATCAGGTACTGCCCGATGGTAAGGCCGCACCGGGGCCTTCATCCCCGGAGATGAACGATCTGTAATTCTTGCAAGCGGAGGTTGGCCGGCGCACCCGGCGGTTGCACGCTCAGCGTACCGTCAAGACCACCTTGCCGGTGGATTTGCGCGTCTTGATCAGCTCGAGCGCCGCCGCCGCCTCGGCGAGCGGCAAGCGGTGCGAGATGTGCGGCTTGAGCTTGCCCGCCTCGAACCAGCGAAAGAGCTGTTGATAGGATTGCGCAATAAGTTCCGGCTTGTGGCGGCGGTAGGAGCCCCAGAAGAAACCGATGACGTCGATGTTCTTGACCAGCACCAGATTGGCCGGGATCTGCGGAATGCGGCCGCCGGCGAAACCGATGACGATGAGCCGTCCCTCCCAGGCGACCAGGCGCAGGCTCTCATCGAAGGCATCGCCGCCGACGGGATCGTAGACCACGTCGACGCCGCGCCCGCCGGTGATCTCTTTGACGCGCGCGCGCAGATCCTCGCGCGTGTAATCGATCAGATGATCGGCCCCGGCGCGCCGGGCCACGGCGAGCTTCTCGGCGCCGCCGGCGGCGGCGATGACGTTGGCGCCCATCGCCTTGGCGATCTCCACCGCGGTGAGCCCGACGCCGCCCGAGGCGCCCAGCACCAGCACGCATTCGCCGGGCTTCAGCCGGGCGCGCCAGACGAAGGCGCCGTGCGAGGTGCTGTAAGCGACGGGAAAGCCGGCGGCGGTGACGAGATCCATCGCGTCGGGGATGCGGTGCACGATCTCCGCCTCGGCCACCACTTCCTCGGCGTAGCCGCCGCGCCCGACTGTGGCGACCACGCGGTCGCCGAGCTTGAGCCGGTTGACACCGGCGCCCAGTGCACGCACCACCCCGGCGACTTCCATGCCGGGGATGAAGGGCAGGGGCGGGCGGTCCTGATACTGGCCGGCGATCAGCAGCAAGTCGGCAAAATTGACGCCGGCGGCGTGGATCTCGATGCGCACCGTGCCGTCGGCGAGCGGCGGCGCCGGCACCTCAGTGAGCGCCAGCTGCTCCGGCCCGCCCAGCTCCTTGCACAGCACTGCGCGCATGGTCAGCCTCCTTTGACAGCTGTCAGCTTTCAACCGAGTTGTCAGTTGCCAGTTGTCAGTTGTCAATCGCGGGGCCGTCGATGGCACTTACAACTGACGACTTTCCTTGGCATCTCTTCCCCTCTTTGGCTATGGTTGCGGCATGCAACGTTTCGCGTTTTTGCTCGTCGCCGGCCTGCTGCTTTCGCCACAAGCGGCGCGCGCGGCAGAAGGAAGCGCGACGTCGGACCAGGGGATCAGCCGGCTCGGCGGCGCGCAGGGCTGGGAAGCCTATGCCGACACGGTGATGGGCGCCAAGATCTGCTATCTCATCGGCAAGCCAAGCAAGAGCGAGCCCGCCGGGGCCAAGCGATCCGCCATCTTCGCCAGCGTCACTCACCGGCCAGGCGAGAAGCGCCTCAACGAGGTGAGCTTCACCTCCGGCTATCTGTTCAAGGAGGGCTCCGAGGCCGAGCTCACGATCGACGGCAGGAAATTCTCGCTCTTCACCGACAAGGAAGGCGCCTGGACGCACGATGCCGCGACCGACAAGGCGGTGGTGGAGGCGATGGTCAAGGGCCGCCAGGCGATCATCACCGGCACTTCGGCGCGCGGCACCGCGACGACCGACACCTACACGCTCGACGGCTTCACCCAGACGCTCGCCGAGATCGACAAGGCGTGCGGGGTGAAGCGTTAGGAGCCTGCGAAGACGCGGCTGAGCAGCGCCGCCGATTGCGCGATGGCGCGGTCGGCGGCAGCGATCGCGCCGCCCATGGTGAAAAACCCGTGGATCATGCCGGGATAGAGGTGGAATGCCGCCTCGTTGCCGGCAGCACGCAGTGCGGCCGCATAATCGCGGCTCTCGTCGCGCAAGGGGTCGCACTCGCCGACGATGACGATGGCGGGCGGCAGCCGCGCGAGATCCGGCGCCAGTATCGGCGAGGCGCGCCAATCGCGGTGGTCGGCCGGCGTGATGTAATTGCCGCCGAACCACGCCATCGATTCCCGGGTGAGCAGGAACCCCTCGGCGTAATCCTCGTGGGACGCCCGCGCGCGGCTGAAATCGGTGGCGGGATAGATCAGCACCTGGCCTTTGAGCGCGATGCCGGCATCGCGCGCCAGGATCGCGGCGACCGCAGCGAGATTGCCGCCGGCGCTGTCGCCGCCCACGGCGATGCGCCGGGAATCGAGGCCGAGGCTCCCTCCCTCCGCCGCGAGGAACCGCAGCGCGGCGAAACAGTCCTCGACCGCGGCGGGGAAGGGATGCTCGGGCGCGAGGCGATAGTCGAGCGAAAGCACGGCGCAGCCCGCTTCCGCCGCCAGTTGGCGCAGCGCCGGATCGTGGGTGTCGAGATCGCCCATGCACCAGCCGCCGCCGTGGAAAAAGGCGAGCGCCGGCAGCGGCCCCGCGGCGGCCGCGCGCGGCACGACCAAGCGCGCACGCAGCGGGCCGGCGGGACCGGGAATGTCGCGATCGCCGACGCTCACCGGAAACTCCGTCGTCTTGCGCGTGCGCCGGCAGAGTTCGATGAACTGCGCGCGCGCCAGCGGCGGAGTGATCTGGCTGTAGGGGATGCGGCCGGCGAGCGCGATCATGTCGAGCAGCGCCTTGGCTTGCGGGTCGAGGTTAACCTTGGCGGGATCAAGGACCATGGGTTCGCGTGCGGGGTGGTTGGGCCCCCCAGCTTGCCGGGCGGCGCACTCGGACGCAACAGCCGGGCGATGCCACAGGCGATGCCGCCTTTTCCTTTGCGCCGCCGCCGGGCGCCCCTATATCTTGCGCCATCATGGAGACGCTGAACGCAGCGCCGGAGGCCCGCAAGGACCTCGTCGGCTTGAGCCGCGAGGAACTCGCCGCAGAGATGCGGGCGATGGGCGCCGAGCCGTTCCGCGCGCGCCAACTCTGGCATTGGATCTACAACCGCGGCGTCACCGACATCGCCGCCATGACGACGCTGTCGAAGGCGTTCCGCGCCGCGCTCGCCGAGCGCTACACCGTCGGCCGGCCGGCAGTGGCCCGGGCGCTCACCTCGCTCGACGGCACGCGCAAATGGCTGCTGCGCTTTGCCGACGGGCAGGAAGTGGAATGCGTCCACATCCCCGAGGAGGATCGCGGCACGCTCTGCGTCTCCTCGCAGGTGGGCTGCACGCTAACCTGCAAATTCTGCCATACCGGCACGCAGCGCCTGGTGCGCAATCTCGCTGCGGCCGAGATCGTCGGCCAGGTGATGCTGGCGCGCGACGCCCTCGGCGAATGGCCCTCGCCGCAGGACGACCGCCAGCTCACCAACATCGTGCTGATGGGCATGGGCGAGCCGCTCTACAATTACGACAATGTGGCGCAGGCGCTGAAGATCGTCATGGACCACGAGGGGCTGTCGCTGTCGCGGCGCAAGATCACGCTCTCGACCTCGGGTATCGTGCCGATGATCGCCCGCTGCGGCGCCGAGCTGGGCGTCAACCTCGCGATCTCGCTGCATGCGGTGACCGACGAGCTGCGCGACGTGCTGGTGCCGATCAACAAGAAATATCCGCTCGCCGAGCTGCTCGAGGCGTGCCGGACATATCCCGGCTCCAGCAACGCGCGGCGCATCACCTTC
>JASHRZ010000696.1 GCA_030037055.1 Alphaproteobacteria bacterium | reverse complement strand
CGTTCGGCCGCCTTGTGCTCCTCCCAGGCCACCGTCTGCGCCGCCGCATCGGCGATGGTCGCGCCGGCGAAGACATGGGGGTGCCGGCGCAGCATCTTGTCGGCGATGGCGCGCGCCACGTCGTTGAAGGCGAAGAGCCCGGCTTCCTCCGCCATGCGCGCGTGGAACGCCACCTGGAACAGGAGATCGCCGAGCTCGTCCTTGAGCGCCGCGCTGTCGCCGCGCTCGCAAGCCTCGGCCACCTCATAGGCCTCCTCGATGGTGTAGGGGGCGATGGTGGCGAAGCTTTGCGCGCGGTCCCACGGGCAGCCGCGCTCGGGCTCCCTGAGGCGCGCCATGATGGCGAGGAGCCGCGCGAGATCCGGGGCGTCGGTCCGGGCGTCCGGCGGCGCGTCGATGTCCATGGCGGTGTTCCCTGGGCGGTGTTTTGGAGACACTACCGGCAGGCGCCACCGCTTGACAACGCGACCATCCTGGCCGTCTGTGGAGACAGCGGAGGATCAGCATGCATCGCCTTGCCGCCCCTATCCTTCTCATCGGCCTCGCCTTCGGTTCCGTCGCCGCGGCTGATGTGCCGGCGCCGCCGATCGGGCGCTGGCTGAGCGAGACCAAGCGCGGCGTGATCGAGATCTATCCTTGCGCCGACCGGCTCTGCGGCAAGCTGGTCTGGCTGATCGAGCCGCTGCGCCGCGGCGCGCCGGCGCTCGACGACAACAATCCGGATCCCGCCTTGCGGCAACGGCCGCTCTGCGGCCTCACCATGCTCGGCCATTTCCGCCTGCTCGAGCCGCAGCGCTGGGGCGATGGCTGGATCTACGATCCCGACAGCGGCAAGACCTATCGCGCCACGATGGCCATCGAGGGCGAGACGCTGAGGCTGCGCGGCTATGTCGGCATTCCGCTCTTCGGCGAAACGCAGCGCTGGACGCGCCCGGATGGCAGCTACGGCTCCTGCTGAGGCTGGCGCCGCCGGATCAGCGGCAGCAACAGCAGCGCCGCCAGTACCAGCGCGCCGATGAACAGCCAGGCGTCGTCGAACGCCCAGACCAGAGCGGCGCGCCGCACCACCGGCTCCACCAGCTCGCGCGTCGCCTGATCGATCGGGCCCAGCGACACGCCGGTGAAGCGCTCGGTCGGCAGGCCGACGAAGCGAGCCGCCGCCGCATCGCCGGCCAGCAGGCGCCGGACCAGCGCCTCGACATGCTCGGGCGCGCGCCGTTCGATGATCGTGTCGATGAGGGCGAGGCCGATGGCGCCGCCAAGATTGCGCATCAGGTTGAAGAGCCCGCTCGCATTGGGCACCTGCCCCGGGGCGAAGCCCTCGAGCGCGAGCGCCGTGCTCGGCAAGAGGCAGAGCATGACCGCCGCGCCGCGCGCCGCCTGCTGCCAGAATAGGCCCCAGAAATCGGTCGCGGCGGTCATGAAGCCGTTGCCGATGAGTCCCGCGGCGAGCAGCAGGAAGCCGAGAAAGCTCAGGCGACGGGCATCGACGCGCCGCTCGAGCAGCGCCGCCAGCGGCGCCACCGCGAGCTGCGCCGCGCCGGTCACCATCATGATGAGGCCGATGTCGAATGCCTCGTAATAGCGCACCAAGCCGAGGAACACCGGCAGAAGAAATGTCGCGCCGTAGAGGCCGACGCCAAGCGCGAAGCTCAGAAACGAGCCGAGCACGAAATTGCGGTCGCGCCAGCAGGTGAGGTCGATAAGCGGATAGGGCCGGGTGAGGCAGCGCCTGAGCGTGGCTGCGCCGCAGGCAAGGCAAGATGCCAGGAGCAGCAGCATCGCCGGATCGCTCCAGCCGCGATGCGGCGCTTCTTTCAGCAGCAGCTCGAGGCCGGCGAGGAATGCCGCGAGCAGCGGGAGGGCCCAGAGATCGACCGAGCCGATGCTCCGCCAATCCGCGCGGTCGATGGCGACGCTCCAGGCGACGAGGAGGGCGACGACGATGCCGGGGCCGACATTGATCAGGAACAGCCAATGCCAGGAGAAACGGTCGGTGATGAAGCCGCCGACGGTAGGGCCGAGCGTCGGCGCCAGCATCGCCATCGAGCCGGCTATGACCGTAGCGCGGCTGCGCGAGGGCGGCGGAAACATCAGGAAGATCGCCGAGAACACCAAAGGGATGAGCAAGCCGCCGCAGAAGCCTTGCACCGCGCGTGCCGGTACCAGCGACCAGAAGCCGATGGAGCGCGCGCAGGCGATGCTGGCAAGCGTGAAGCCGATGATCCCCGCGAGGAAGGCGCCGCGCGTCGACAGCACCCGGGTAAGCCAGCCGGTCAGCGGGATGGCGACGATCTCGGCCATGAGATAGGCGGTCTGGACCCAGCTCAGCTGCGCCAGCGCGATATGGAGGCCGGCCTGGATATCGGGCAGCGAGCTGGCGACGATCTGGATGTCGAGAATCGCCAGCAGCATGCCGGTGCTCATGGCGATGAAGCCGATCCAGGTCCTGGCGCCGACCGCGCCGTCGGGGATCGCGATCGCGCTCACGCGCGCCGCCGGGACATCGCGAAGGGGCGCATGCGGCATGAGCTAGCATGCGGTGTGAACCGGGGCTAGGCGGCCCATCGGCGTGCCTCTTCAAAAGGGCGTGCGTCAGGAGGTCGTGGCGCGGACGGGCGGGTTCAGCCCCGTGCGCATGGCGCAGATCGGCGCCGGCGAGCTTCGCTTCCGCGCTGCCGGTGCCGATGAAATTGTCGCCGGCGAGCCGCGCGTCGCGGAAATCGGCCGGAATGCGCCGCGCTGCCCCTGGTGGAATCGCGCATTGCGCCGGGCGAGGGTAATTGATCGATTTTTATCCCCGGCCAGCAGGAGATCCGTCTGCGGTCGCAGGACCAGTCAAGCCTCGGAAGGGCCAGCGGCCGCTGAAGTCGCATAATGTATATTATGGGAAATACCACCGACACCGCTCCAGCCAGACCGCCGGGCGGCCGTTCAGCGTGTAGATGCCGTCTTTGATGACCACCTTGCCGTCGCTTTGCACCACCGAGACATTCTGGATCCGGCCGGCCAGCTTCTGAATGATGGTCTCCATATAGATGCCGTCCTGGCGGTCGAGATGCTTGATCCGCAACCGGCCGCCGTCGACCGGCTCGGCAAAGGTGATGATGTGCAGATGCGGCTCGAATTGCGGACCGAAATCGTACCGCAGCTCGGCTTCGTTCGCCGACAGCATCCGATAGAGGCCGTAAGGATTCTCGGTGCTCGGCGCGCCGTCGCAGTCGACGGCCCAGAGCCCGAGCAGCCCGAAGCCCGCCAAGCTGGCCTCGAGGGAGTCGGCCGCCGCCGGACGCCCGAGCGCGATCACAGCGCCCGCCAGCAGGATGGCGATGATCCCATTCCTGGTTCGTCCGCTTAACTGCCGCCCGCACAAGCCCGGGAGCCTCCGCCGGCCGGCGCGGCGCTCAGAGCTCGACGACGAGCCCGTCATAGCCCGGCTCGACCCCCGCCGGCAGCTCGCGGCAGAGCGTCGCGTAATCAAGGCTCTCATCCATATGCGTCAGTACCGCGCGCCTGGGCTTCACCCGCTCGATCCAACCCAGCGTCTTGGCAAGGTGGGCGTGGGTCACATGGGCGCGGCGGCGGATGCAGTCGACGATCCACAGCTCGACGCCGCGGAGCGTGGCAAAGGCGGCTTCATCGAGATCGAGCACATCGGTCGAATAGGCGAAGCCACCGATGCGAAAGCCCAGGGTCTTGGAGAAGCCGTGATCCTGGATGAAAGGCATGGCAGCAAGCCCGGCCGCGGCGAACGGGCCGTCGATCGCATGCGGCTCGAGCACCGGCTTGTAATAAACCGCCTGCCGGTCGGGCTTGACGGGATCGAAGACATAGCCGAAGCGGCGGTTGATCTCGGCCAGCGTCTGCGCGCTGGCGTAGATGGGAATGCCGCTGCGCATCAGCCAATTAACCGAGCGCAGATCGTCGATGCCGTGAAGATGGTCGGCATGTGCGTGGGTGAAGAGCACGGCATCGATCCGCCGCACCCCGGCATCGAGCAGCTGCTCGCGCAGATCGGGCGAGGTATCGATCAATAGTACCGCCCCGCCCTCCTCCACCAGCACTGAGACGCGCCGACGCCGGTTGCGCGGCTCCTTGGGATCGCACGCGCCCCACTCGCCGCCAATCCGCGGCACGCCCCAGGACGGGCCGCATCCCAACATCCTTACGCGCATGTCCCCGGCTTTCGCGCCTTGTTGAAGAGCCGGAAGAAATTTTCGCTGGTGGCGCGGGCAAGCTCCGCGACGGAGACGCCCTTGAGCTCAGCCACCGCCGCGGCGGTGTGGACCAGAAAAGCGGGCTCGTTGCGTTTGCCGCGCAGCGGAACGGGCGCGAGATAGGGCGCGTCGGTCTCGATCAGCAGCCGGTCCAGCGGCAAATCCGCCGCGATGGCCCGCAATTCGCCGGCATTCTTGAAAGTCACGATCCCCGAGAGCGAGATGTAGAAGCCGAGATCCAGCGCCGCCTCGGCCAGCGCGCGCCCGGTGCTGAAGCAATGAATGACGCCGGCAGGCGGTTTCTCCTCGCGCAGAACCGCGGCGGTCTCTGCATCGGCGGCGCGGCTGTGGACAACCAGTGGACAATTTGTTTCACGTGAAGCGATGCAATGGGCACGAAACATCGCTTGCTGCTGCGCTCGCGGCGAATGCTCATAGTGGAAGTCGAGCCCCGTCTCGCCGATCGCCACGACCTTCGGATGTCGCGTGAGCCCAGCGAGTTGCGCGACCCGATCCGCTTCCACCGCAGCTTCATGTGGGTGAATGCCGACTGAACACCATATGTTGGGGTCGGCCTCGGCAATGCCGAGCACATCGGCAAATTCGCTGATCTTGGTGCCGATGGTCAGCATGCTTGCGACGCCGGCGCGGCGCGCACGCGCGATGATCTCCGACCGCTCTTCCGGCGCGGCATAGTCGAGATGGCAATGGCTGTCGACCAGGATCACGCCGGCGCCGCCGTCTCGACGTAGCGCGGGAAGATGCCTTCGGGCTTGGGCAGTTGCGTTCCCGGAACGAGCGGCCGTGCCAGGGCCGCGAAATCGCGCCGATCTGCCGGCACGGCGAGCTGGTCCAGCAGCTTCGCCGCCGCCTGCGGCACCACCGGCTGAGCCAGCAGCGCCAGATGCCGGATCGTCTCCGCCAGTACGTAGAGCACGCTGCCCATCCGCGCCGTATCGGTCTTGCGCAGCGCCCAGGGCGCCTGCTCGTCGACGTAACGGTTCGCTTCCGCAACCACCTGCCACAGCGCCTCGAGCGCGCGGTGAAACGCCTGCTCGGCGAAATCGGCGCTGAGCCGCGCATGGAGCGCGCGCGCCGAGGCCAGCAGCGCCTCGTCGGCCGGCGTCAAGGTTCCCGGCGCCGGCACGCGCGAAGCGCAATTGCGGTTGATCATTGACAGCACCCGCTGCGCCAGATTGCCGAAATCATTGGCGAGATCGCCGTTGATGCGATGGACCACAGCGCGGTGGGAGAAGTCGCCGTCGCTGCCGAAGGGCAACTCGCGCAGCATGAAATAGCGCACGGGATCGAGCCCGTACTGCTCGACGAGCTGCCGGGGCGGAATGAAATTGCCCAGCGATTTCGACATTTTCTGCCCTTCGACCGTCCACCAGCCGTGGCCGAAGACGCGCTTGGGCGGGGCCAAGCCGGCAGCCTCGAGAAAGGCCGGCCAATAGACGCAATGGAAGCGGATGATGTCCTTGCCGACCATGTGCAGATCGGCCGGCCAGAAGGTCGCAAACGCGCCGGTCGCGGTCTCCGGATAGCCTACTGCGGTGATGTAATTGATGAGCGCATCGAACCAAACATACATGATGTGCTGGGGATCGTCCGGCACCGGCACGCCCCAACTGAAGCTCGTCCGCGAGATCGAGAGATCCCGCAACCCGCCTTTGATGAAGCTCAGTACCTCGTTGCGCCGGCCTGCCGGCGCGGCACGTTCGGGGTGCTTTTCGTAGTGGTCGACCAGCCAGTCCTGCCAGTCCGACAGGCGAAAGAAGTAGCTTGGCTCCTCGACCCATTCGACCTCCGCGCCGCTGGGCGCGCGCCGGGCGCCGTCGGGACCGAGGGTGATCTCCTCCTCGCCGTAGAAAGCCTCGTCGCGAACCGCGTACCAGCCCGCATAGGTGCCGCGGTAGATGTTGTCCCGGCCTTTCGGCGTCTTGCGCGCGGCGATGGCGCGCCAGAGCGCCTGGCAGGCGCGGATGTGCCGCTCCTCGGTGGTGCGGATGAAATCGTCGTTGCTGATGTTCATCAGCCGCGCCATCTCGCGGAAATTCTGCGACACGCGATCGCAGAAGGCTTGCGCATCGAGGCCGGCGGCCTCGGCGGATTTCGCCACCTTCTGGCCGTGCTCGTCGGTGCCGGTGAGGAAATGCACGCGGGCGCCGTCCAGGCGCATGAACCGCGCCAGCGCATCGGCCGCGACGCAGGTATAGGCGTGGCCGATATGCGGGGCGTCGTTGACATAGAAGATCGGCGTGGTCAGGTAATAGGTCCGGCCGCCGCTCATGCTCTCTCCTGGGATGCGCCGGCCGCGCGCTCAGCGCGCCGCCTCTTCGAGGGCGAAAAAGGCGTTCAGCACGACCTGCTTGCGGTCGAGGTTGAGGCCGTCCGCCTGGGCGAAAAGATGGGTGAGCTTTTCCCACACCTCAACCCACTGATCAAGCTCGCGCCGCGCCGCAAGCCGGCGCATCCCCGCAGTCTCCTCCGGCAAGGCGGCCGCCGCGCCGCCGGCGGCCAGCGCCACCATGCGCGCGAGCCAGCCCGGCAGCAGCTCCGCCAGGAGCCGGAACCCCTCCTCGCCTTCGCCGCGTTGCAGCCGGTCGGCCAGCGCATGCAGCGCCGTGCCGTCGATCTCGGGCAGTCCGTTCAGGAGCCCCACCAGGCTGCGGTAAAGCCCGATGCCGCCGGCGCCGGCCAGCTCGAGCGCGCGGCCGATGCTGCCTTCGGCAAGCTGCGCCAGCAGGGCGCGGTCGCCCGGCGGCAAGTCGGGCCGATAGTGCTGGAGCGCCTCCTGCACCACCGCCGGCGGGAGGGGTTTCAGCGCCAGGATACGGCAGCGCGAGCGGATGGTTGCCAGCAGCCGGCCGGGATTGTCGCTGGCCAGAAGCAGTGCCGACCGTTTCGGAGGCTCTTCAAGAATCTTCAATAAGGCATTGGCAGCGTTCCGATTCATCATGTCGGCGCCGTCCAGAATCACGACCCGCCAATGGCCTTCGGCGGGGGTCAGGCGAAGGAACCCGGCAATGGCTCGGGTGTCGTCGACGAGGATCTCGCTGCGCAGCTTCTTGCGCCGGGGATCGAGGCTGCGCTCGACCACCAGCAGATCGGCATGGCCGCCCGACGCGACGCGGCGGAAGACCGGATGCTCCGGCGTCACGGCGAGCGAGGTCGGCGGCGCCGCAAAAAGCCCGCCGCCGCCCTGGGCGAAGAGAAACCGGGCGAAGCGGAAGGCCAGCGTCGCCTTGCCGATGCCGCGCGGCCCGGTCAGCAGCCAGGCATGCGGCAGCCGGCCCGAGCGATAGGCCTGCAGCAGCGCCGCCTCGGCCGCCTCATGCCCGAGCAGCGCCGGGTTCTCGCGGGGCGCTGGCACCCCGGCCGGCTCACCCAGCCCGCCTTCCGCCTCGCCTCCCTCCTCTTCATCCTCGGCCATGGCCTCATAATAGCCCGGTGCCGCGGCGGCTAGAACGGCTCGCTCCGCGGCCGGCCGAGCGTTTTGCGATCGGCGCCGCTTGGGTTCGATCGCGAAGCCGCCGAGCGGGTTGCACCCCGGCCCTCTCAGCCGGTCTCTCGGGGGCGGAGACAGGGCTATCGCCTATGGTATGGGGGTTCACCACGGAGGCGGTGGAGGACAAAAAGAAGCGAAGAATTGCGCGCTTCGCGCGCTCAAACAGTCTTCTCCGTGTCCTCCGTCCCGCCCAATCTTTCCGGCCAGCGTTTAAGCGGCATATGCGATTGCTCCGGGGCAGAGGAGGAGCGACCGCGTGCGGTCGCTGGCGCGCCGCGGGAGGGTGAGGTGAGGCATCGATGATCTCACGGGGCCGTCTCAGGCATTTCCGGTTCCGGGCCTTACGTGACCGCGAGATCCGGCTCCAGACCGAGCAGGAATTGGCCGACGGTGGCGAAATGTTGTTGGCGCGCCTGGAGATGTTGCGATACC
>JASHRZ010000695.1 GCA_030037055.1 Alphaproteobacteria bacterium | reverse complement strand
TGTGCGAAGCGTGTCAATAGGGCAAAATAATGCGAAGGCGCACCGAGCCTCGGTCCGGTATCAGCCGGAAGATATCGAACGCGACAGGCGTTGCAGAGCCGACGCTCGGTGCGGTCAACGGCGGGCGGCGCGCCGGCTGGCCGTCGATCCTGCCATCGCGAAGCGGACACTGGCAATGGCATCCTCGATGGTATGCGGCGCGTCCCGGATGATGTCGACCTGAGGGACGCCGTCACCGCCCGTTTGCTGCCCCGTGCCGGCCGTTACCACCTCCCACCCATCGGGCCGCCACTTTCAGCATGACCAAATACACGTGATAGCCCCAAGCATTGCCGTTCTCCCGCCCGCCGCGATGATCAGGCCTGGCGGCCATCCGTCGTCAAAGTCATCGATGTAATTTAAGCCAGATTTCAACGGGATCACCGTCAGATCTGTGACCTCAGCCTGAGCGGGGTCAGCGATGCCGGCGATAAGATGCCAGAGGAGCAATGGCGCTGCCGGCACCGCGCGGCCGTGCAAGAGCACAGCCATCCATCGTCATCACCTTGCACTCCAACGACCGGTTTTAGGCGTAAAGAAGGCCGCTTCCGCGGCCTTCCTCGTTGGTCTCATCGCGAGCCCGCGCCCTACGTCTCGACCGGCTCCAGCTCCTTGGGCGCAGGGGCGCGCTGCGGCACCTCGGTGAAGGAGAAGGCGAGCTTGTCGCCGTCGCGCGTGACGCGCACCACGCCGCCCTTGGTGAGCTTGCCGAACAGCAGCTCCTCGGCAAGCGGCTTCTTGACATGCTCCTGGATAATGCGCGCCAGCGGCCGGGCGCCGAAGAGCCGGTCGTAACCTTTCTGCGACAGCCACTGCCGAGCGGCATCGTCCAGCTCGATGGTGACGTTGCGGTCGGCGAGCTGCTCCTCAAGCTGCAGGATGAATTTGTCGACGACGCGGCCGATGGTCTCGGCCGAGAGCGCCGAGAAGGAAATGATGGTGTCGAGGCGGTTGCGAAACTCCGGGGTGAAGAGGCGGTTGATCGCCTCCTCGTCGTCGCCAGTGCGCACCTCGCCGCCGAAGCCGATTGCCGGCCGCGCCAGCTCGGCGGCGCCGGCATTCGTCGTCATGATGAGGATGACGTTGCGGAAGTCGACCGTCTTGCCATTGTGGTCGGTGAGCTTTCCGTAATCCATCACCTGCAGCAGGATGTTGAAGAGATCGGGATGCGCTTTCTCGATCTCGTCGAGCAGCAGCACCGAATGCGGATGCTGGTCGACCGCATCGGTCAGCAGTCCGCCTTGATCGAAGCCGACATAGCCCGGGGGCGCGCCGATGAGGCGCGACACGGTATGCCGCTCCATATATTCGGACATGTCGAAGCGGGTGAGCTCGATGCCGAGCGTGCGCGCGAGCTGGCGCGCCACCTCGGTCTTGCCAACGCCGGTCGGGCCGGAGAAGAGATAGCTGCCGATCGGCTTCTCGGGATCGCGCAAGCCGGCGCGCGCGAGCTTGATCGCCGCCACCAGCGCCTCGATCGCGCGGTCCTGGCCGAAGACCATGGTCTTGAGATCGCGGTCAAGGTTCTTCAGCACTTCCTTGTCGTCGCGCGAGACGCTCTTAGGCGGGATGCGCGCCATGGTGGCGATCACCGCCTCGACCTCCTTGGCGGTAATCGTCTTGCGCCGCTTGCCTTCCGGCACCAGCATCTGCGCTGCGCCGACCTCATCGATCACGTCGATCGCCTTGTCCGGCAGCTTGCGGTCGCCGATATAGCGATGCGACAATTCCACCGCGGCCCGAATCGCGTCGGAAGTATAGCGGACCTTGTGGTGCCGCTCGTAATAGGGCTTCAAGCCGCGCAGGATCTTGACGCTGTCCTCGACGGTCGGCTCATTGATGTCGATCTTCTGAAAGCGGCGGACGAGAGCGCGGTCCTTCTCGAAATAGTTGCGGTACTCCTTGTAAGTGGTCGAGCCGATGCAACGAATGGTGCCGCTGGCAAGCGCCGGCTTCAGCAGGTTGGACGCGTCCATCGCGCCACCGCTGGTGGCGCCGGCGCCGATCACGGTGTGGATCTCGTCGATGAACAGCACCGCGCCCGGCATTGCCTCGAGCTCGCCCAGCACCGCCTTCAGGCGCTCCTCGAAATCGCCACGGTAGCGCGTACCGGCGAGCAGCGCCCCCATGTCGAGGGCGTAGATGGTGGCGTTGAGCAGCACCTCCGGCACTTCCTTCTGCACGATGCGTCGCGCCAATCCTTCCGCGATCGCCGTCTTTCCGACGCCGGGATCGCCAACATAGAGTGGATTGTTCTTCGAGCGCCGGCACAGGATCTGGATGGTGCGGTCGACCTCGGCCTCGCGACCGATGAGCGGGTCGATCTTGCCGTTCTTGGCCTTCTTGTTGAGGTTTACGCAATAGGCGTCGAGCGCGTCATGGCCGCGCTTCTGCTGCTTCTCGCTGGCGCGCTCCTCGTCCTCGGCGCCTTGCACGCGGCGCGTCTCGGAGCGGCCGGGCGCCTTGGCGATCCCGTGCGAGATGTAGTTGACGGCATCGAAGCGCGTCATGTCCTGCTCCTGCAGGAAATAGACGGCGTGGGTCTCACGCTCCGCGAACATGGCGACGAGCACGTTGGCGCCGGTCACCTCCTCGCGGCCGGAGGATTGCACGTGGATGGCAGCCCGCTGCAGCACGCGCTGGAAGCTGGCCGTCGGCTTGGCGTCCTCGACATGGGTCGAGACCAGGTTGACCAGCTCGTTGTCGACATAGCCCAGGAGGTCGCGGCGCAGCTTTTCGAGATCGACGGTGCAGGCGCGCAGCACCGCAACCGCATCCTGGTCCTCCGTCAGGGCCAGCAGAAGGTGCTCGAGCGTCGCATATT
>JASHRZ010000694.1 GCA_030037055.1 Alphaproteobacteria bacterium | reverse complement strand
GCGGCGTCGCCGTGCTCATCGTCGACAAGAACGTCGCTGCCCTTGCCGCGGTGGCCGATCGCGCCGTCGTTCTGGTCAAGGGCCGCGTCGCCTTTGCCGGCAGCGCCGCCGAGCTTACGGCGCAGCCGGAGATGGTGCATCGCCATCTGGGAGTCTAAGCTGCGGCCGGCCCATTCTCGCCACGGATCTGCGCCATGCCTTTCGTACCGGCCGCCGGCCATCGCCTGGAATATGAGCGGTTTCCGGGAAATGGGGCGGCGCCGACGCTCGTCCTGCTGCATGAGGGGCTGGGCTCGGTGGCGCTGTGGCGCGATTTCCCGGGGAAGCTGGCGCAGGCGACGGGCTGCCCGCTGGTGGTCTATTCGCGCTACGGCTATGGCCGCTCCGATCCCATCACCGCGCCCCACAAGCTGCGCTACATGCATGACGAGGCGCTGATCGCGCTGCCGGAGCTGCGCCGGGCGCTCGGCCTCGAAGACGTCATCCTGGTCGGCCACAGCGACGGCGCGTCGATCGCGCTCATCCATGCCGGCAGCGGGAAATGGCCGGTACGCGCGCTCATCCTCGAGGCGCCGCACGTCTTCGTCGAGGAGGTCTCGGTCAAGAGCATTGCCGAGGCCCGCACCGCCTATGCCGGGGGCGAGCTGCGCCAGCGCCTCGCCCGCTATCATGCCGATGTCGACAGCGCCTTCCGCGGCTGGAACGACGCCTGGCTCGACCCCGCCTTCCGGGCGTGGAACATCGAAGAATATTTGCCAGGCGTGCGCTGCCCGGTGCTGGCGATCCAGGGCGCCGGCGACGAATACGGCACGCTGGCGCAGCTCGAGGCGATCGAGCGCGGCGTCAAGGGGCCCTTCGCCAAGCTGGTCCTCGAAGCATGCACGCACTCGCCGCATCGCGACCAGGAGAAGGCCGTGCTCAAGGCGATGGCTGAGTTCATCGCCGGCCTTTGACCTGCGGCGTCTGCTGCGCCTGCTCGGAAATGACGAAGGTGTCGCGCAGCTTGGCCTCGGGGTAGAGCCAGGCCGCGATCCATCGGTCCGTAGCCGACCTCGATGCGGACCTTGCGCTCGCCGGGCGCGACGATGAGGAGCGCGCCGGTGTCGCGGCCCTTCTCGCCGATGCCCAAAGGCGGCCGAGGCGATAGCCGTAATCCTCGATGGAATCGCCCTGCAGCGATTTGAGCGTGACGACCACCACCTGCTGCCGGGTCTGCTGCTCGTGCTGTGCGAGCAGCGCGGTAAGCGCGTCGCGCATCGCGGTCGAGAGGATGCCGGCCTCATCGACCACCCGGCCGGTGAGCGGCGGGAAGCTCGGCTCGGCGGCAAAGGCGGCCGCCCCGAGCAGCAGCGCGGCAATCGCGCCCAAGATCCCGCGTGATAATCCCGATCTCATTGCCCGGCGCGATGCTATGCCCGGCCGCGGCATCGCACGGCGCGCTCACCCGCGGGGGAGCACCAGCTCGGCCGCCGGCGGATCGGCGTAGAGACGCTCGACCAGCGCCGCGCGATGGGTGAGCACGGCGCGCTGGTTGATGTAGCCCTTGTCGGTGATCTCGCCCTTGTCGATCGAGGGCGGCTGGTCCAGCAGCAGCGCCCGGGCGACGCGGTGCGAGCTGCCGCCGGCAGAGGCGTTGTAGCGGGCGAGCGAAGCGGCCAGCGCCTCGGCCACCGCCTTCTCTTTGACCAGGACGGCGGCCGGGGCGTCCGGCGGCAAATGCGGGCAAAGGCCGCGGCAGCCGGCGAGGCTGGGAAAGACCAGGAGGCCGATCTCATCGCGGTCATGGCCGGTGACCACGGCATCCTCGATCACCGGCGCGCAAGCGGCGATGAGCGCCACGCGCAGCGCGCCGACGCCGACCCAGGTGCCGGAGGAGAGCTTGAAGTTCTCGCCGAGGCGGCCGTCAAAGACGATGCCGCGCCGGGGAACCTCGGGATCCTCGAGCCGCGCCGCGTCGCCGGGCCGGTAGAAGCCGTCGGGATCGAAGGCCTCGGCGGTGAGGTCGGGCCGCTTCCAATAGCCCGGCGTGACGTTGGGGCCGCGCACGCGCAGCTCGAGCTTGTCGCCCATGGGCACCAGCTTCACCTCGCAGCCCGGCGCCGGCAGGCCGATATTGCCGGCGCGCTCGATCGGATAATGCACCAGCGTGGCGAGCGGCGCGGTCTCGGTGGTGCCCCAGGCGGAGACCATCACCACCTTGTGCCCGACGGTGTCGAGCGACAGCGTCTCGAGCCGCGACCAAAGGCTCTGCGGCAACGCCGCGCCGGCATAGAGGACGAGGTCGAGCTCGCGGAAGAAATTCTGCGCCAGCGCCCGATCGCGCTCGAGATAATCGAGGATCATGGCGAAGCCGCGCGGCACGTTGAGGTAGAGCGTCGGCGCGACCTCGCGCAGATTGGCGACACTCTTCTCGATCAGGCCGGGCACCGGCCGGCCGTCGTCGATATAGAGCGTGCCGCCGTTGCGCAGGATCATGTTGAAGTCGGAATTGCCGCCGAAAGTGTGGTTCCAGGGCAGCCAATCGAGGATCACCGGCGGCCGCGCCTCGAGAAACGGCCAGGCGCGGACATAGCTCTCCTGGTTCGAGGTAAGCATGCGCTGGGTGTTGATCACGCCCTTGGGCTCGCCGGTCGAGCCCGACGTGAAGAGGATCTTGGCCACCGTGTCTGGGCCTACCGCGGCAAAGGCGCGGTCCACCGCTTCGGTCGGCCGCGTGCCGGCGAGCGCGGCGAAGGCGGTGGCGGCAACGCCCTTGGGCGGGTTGGCGATGACGACGAGCTCGGCCTCGCCCAGGCGCAGCGCCGCGATCGCCGCGGCGTAGCGCTCGCCGTCATCGGCGAAGACGAGGCCCGGAACCACGAGCTCGTGGATGTAGCGCAGCTTCGCAAAATCCTGCGACAGGCGAGAATAAGCGGTCGAGACCGGCGCCACGGGCACGCCAACATGCATTGCGCCTAGCGCCAGCAGCGCGTGCTCGATGCCGTTGTCGCTGAGGATCATCACCGGCCGCTCGGGGCCGAGGCCGCGATCGAGCAGCGCCTGGCCGATGGCGCGCGCGGATGCCAGCGCCTCGCGGTAACCGACGCGCCGCCAGCCGCCCGAGGCGTCACGTTGCACCAAGAACGCCCGGTCGGGCGCGCGGCCGGCCCAGCTTTCGAGCAGGCGGCCCAGCGATCGCGGGATTTCGCCCACGGCGTAAGGCGAGCGCAGCACCATTGCGCCGCCGGGCAAGCGCTCGGCGATGACGGCGGCTTCGGCGAAAAGCGCGCGGCGCGGCCGCTGCTTCACGGCGCCTTCTTGCGCCATCTTCACCTCCTTTATTTTGTCCAAGCTAGCGCAGAGGCGAGGGGCGCGGGAAGCCGGAGGTTTCGCCCGTCCGGCGGGCGGATTATCATCGCCTTCCGGACAAGCACCGCCCGACCGCGTCCCGGGGAGGACGACATGCTCGAGACCACCATCGCCGGCAGCCTGCCCAAGCCATTCTGGCTCGCCAAGCCGAAGATGCTGTGGGCGCCCTGGGCGCAAGAGGGCGAGGCGCTGGCCGAGGCCAAGCGGGACGCGACGCTGCTGGCGCTGAAGGAGCAGGAGGACGCCGGCATCGACATCGTCACCGACGGCGAGCAGTCACGCCGGCATTTCGTCCACGGTTTCCTCGAAGAGATCGAGGGCATCGACTTCAACCGCCGCGTCGCCATGGGCATCCGCAACAACCGCTACACCGCCGAGGTCCCGACCGTCACGGCAGCGCTCCGGCGCCGGCGTCCGGCGCACGGGACGGAGGCGGCGCTGGCGCGCGCGCGTACGACGCGCAAGCTCAAATTCACTTTGCCGGGGCCGATGACCATTGTCGACACCATCGCCAACGCGCATTACGGCGACCGGGTGGCGATGGCCATGCGCTTTGCCGAACTCCTCAACGAGGAGGCGCTCGAACTCGAGGCGCTCGGCGTCGACGTCATCCAGTTCGACGAGCCCGCCTTCAACGTCTATATGGATGAAGTCAAGGACTGGGGCATCGAGGCGCTGCATCGGGCGCGCGCCGGGCTTCGCTGCAAAACCGCCGTTCATATCTGCTACGGCTACGGCATCAAGGCGAATATCGACTGGAAGGCTTCGCTCGGCCGCGAGTGGCGGCAATACGAGGAGATCTTCCCGGCGCTCGCCAAGAGCCGCATCGACCAGGTGTCGCTCGAATGCATCAACTCGCGCGTGCCGATCGAGCTGCTCAAGCTGCTCGATGGCAAGGAGGTGTTGCTGGGCGCGATCGATGTCGCAAGCGAGCAGGTCGAGACGCCGGAGGAAGTGGCGGCGGTGCTGCGCCGCGCGCTCGAATTCGTGCCGGCCGAGCGCCTCATCGCCTGCACCAATTGCGGCCTGGCGCCGCTCGACCACGCCATCGCCAACGCCAAGCTCCAGGCGCTCGGCGCCGGCACGGCGCTGCTGAGGCGGGAGCTGGGGCAGGGTTAGCTGCGGAGGGGCACCGCAATGGACGCCAAAAGGCTTGACGCTCGGCTGCGACGGGCGGTCTTCGTTCTGTTGCTGGCGATGTTGGTACCGCCCGCCGCGGCGCCGTCGGCGCCGGGGGTCAACGACGGCGAAATCCTGCTCGGCCAGACGATGCCTTATAGCGGGCCGATTTCGGCCTATTCGACCGTGGGCAGGGCGATGGCCGCCTATCTCGATGAGGTCAATGAGGAAGGCGGGGTCAACGGCCGCAAGATTCGGCTCGTCAGCCTGGACGACGGCTACGGCCCGCCCAGCACGGTCGAGCAGACGCGCAAGCTCGTCGAGGAGCAGCAGGTTTTGTTCATCTTCGGCTCCGTGGGCACCGCGCCGCAATCGGTGGTGCAGAAATACCTGAACGCCAACAACGTGCCGCAGCTTTTCATTCAGAGCGGCGCGCGAAAATGGAATGATCCGCAGCATTTCCCCTGGTCGATGGCGGGGTTGCGGAGCTACTACGCCGAGGCGCGCGCCTACGCCAAATACCTGCTTGCGGTGAAGCCGCAAGCCAGGATCGCCCTGCTCTACCAGAACGGCGATTTCGGCAGGGATCATCTGGCCGGTCTTCGGGACGCACTCGGCGAGAAGGCGGCCGCCATGATTGCCGGCACGCAAACCTTCGAGGTGACCGACCCCACCGTCGACTCACAGATAGCGAGCCTCGCCAGCTCCGGCGCCAACACCTTCTTCAGCTTTTCCGTCAGCAAGGGGACGGCGCAGGCGATTCGCAACGTCGGCGATATCGGCTGGCATCCCTTCTTCTTCATAACCTCGGTATCGCAATCCAAAGCGACCGTGCTGGCGCCGGCCGGGATCGACCGCGCTGCCGGCATCATCTCCGCTGCCTTCGAGAAGGACCCGAGCGACCCGCAATGGGCGGAGGATCCCAAGGTGCGGGCGTTCCGCGTCTGGATGAAGCGCTACTACCCCGCGGGCGATGACGCCGAGCTGCTCAATGTCGCCGGCAACATCGAGGCTCGGCTCGTGGTCGAGGTGCTGCGGCGCTGCGGCGAGGATTTGAGCGGCGAGAACGTGCTGCGCCAGGCGACACATCTCGACCATCTCGCGCTGCCGCTCCTTCTGCCGGGCATCACCATCAGCACGACGCCGGAGGATTATCGCGTCATTCACCAATTCCGCATGCAGCGCTTCGACGGCACACGCTGGCTGCTGTTCGGCGAGCCCATCCGCAGTTAGGAAGGACTATGGACAGACATCGGGACGACAGGCCGATCGACGCCGGCACCGCCTATCACCGGCCGGCCTCGCGCCACATCGCCGAGCTCACCGAGGTCGCGCGCGGAACGCCGATGGGCGAGCTGATGCGGCGCTATTGGCATCCCGTTGGCCTCTCCTCGGACGCGGGCGCGACGCCGCGCGAGATACGCGTTCTCGGCGAAGACCTCATCCTGTTTCGCGATGGCGCCGGCCGTCCTGGCCTGGTCTGGGCGCGCTGCTGCCATCGCGGGACCACCCTCTACTACGGCAAGGTCGAGGAGCGGGGCATCCGCTGCTGCTATCACGGCTGGCTCTTCGACGTGGATGGGCATTGCCTCGAGCAGCCCTGCGAACCCGAGCTCGGGCGCCAGCGACACAGGATCCGCCAGCCCTGGTATCCGGTCGAGGAGCGCTACGGACTGATCTTCGCCTATATGGGACCGCCCGAGAAGAAGCCGGTGCTGCCGCGCTACGAGTGCCTCGAGGTGCTGGAGGAAGGCGAGCACATCGCCGCCGACGACACCAGCATCGGCAGCGGCGGCGGCGTCATCGCGCCCTGCAACTGGCTGCAGCACTACGAGAACGTCATGGATCCCTATCACGTGCCAATCCTGCACGGCACCTTCAGCGGCACGCAATTCGCCGAGGTCATGAACCAGATGCCCAAGGTGAGCTGGGAGCTAACCGAGCGTGGCGTGAAATCGCTGCAGATCCGCCGGCTGGAGGACGGCAAGCTCATGCATCGCATCACCGAGGTCGCGCTGCCGACCTTGCGCGTCGTGCCGAACCCTTATCTCGGCACGCTCGGCCGCGTCGAGTCCATCGGCTGGACCCTGCCGATCGATGACACGCATTACCGCATCTATGTGGCGGGGCGGGTCAAGGGCTCGGGCGTGATGCTGCCGCGCGCCCCCGGCGCTGGCAAGCGCAAGCCATGGCGCGACATGACGCCTCAGGAGCGCCGGGCGTTTCCGGGCGACTGGGAGGCGCAAACCGGCCAAGGCCCGATCACCTTCCATTCCGAGGAGCATCTCGCCACTAGCGACAAGGGGGTCGCCCTGCTGCGCCGCCTCTTGAAGCGCCAGGTGGAAGCGGTGGCGGAAGGCAAGGATCCGATCGGCCTCGGCTTCGATCGCGACGCCCCGCCGGTACGCTTCGAAGCCGGCAACTGGGTGGTCCCAGGGTAACCGGGATGCAGAGCAGCAGGTACATCTTTGGAGATGGCGCTCGGGCGCCGGCGCCGCGTTGCTGCGCGAGCTGGGGCAGGGTCAGTCACGGCGTGCGCTCGTAAGGTCTTGCGCTCAGCCGGATGTCCGAAATCAACCCACCTTGTCCAGAGGCAGAGCTGTTGGGCTCAAGGGCCTGGGCGACAATGCGGGCGCGTTCCTCGGGCCGTTGCTGGCCGTTTTTCTCCTCTGTGCGCTGCATGTCGACATGCGCGCCGTTTTCCATCTGGTGGTCATTCCGGCCTTCTGGCGTTCTTCATGGTCCTGCAAGTGACGGAGCGTCCGCGGTGGGGGCGAAGTCGAAAACCGATACCGGGCTTCAGGAGTTTCCCAATGCCTACTGGAAATACATGGTCGCGCCTGCCTTGGTCGGACTGGGCAACCCGAGCAACGCGTTTCTGATTTTGCGGACGCAGGATATCGGCGCATAGCTTGAAACGACCATCCTGATCCATGCGGCGTTCAACCTGGTGGCCGCGCTCATCATCTTTCTGATTGCTTATCTCGGCTTTGCTCTGACGCAGCACCTCCTTCTGATTGCAGCGCTGTTCGTGTTCTACGGCGCGTATTAGGGGATATTCCGCGCGAGCGTATGCGGCGGATATCGTGCCCGAGCATCTGCGCGTAGCGGCATCGGCTGGTACAGCGCCACCGCGGGCCCGCTGCAATTGGTCGCGAGCATCATTGCGGAGCTGTTATGGCATCGAGTCGGCCATTCGGCGGTCTTTCTCTACGGTGCAGCCTCGGCGGCCGTTGGCTGTCTTGCGTTGCTCGTGTTGATTCGGTCGAGAGACAGCCGAATAGTCTAGGCGGCCTCACGCTTCACAGCCCGATATAAGCCCTGCGCACGCGGTCGTCGGCCAGCAGCTCGGCGCCGCCGCCTTCCATCACGATGCGGCCGTTCTCCAGCACGTAGCCGCGATGGGCGAGAGTCAGCGACTGCACCACGTTCTGCTCGACCAGCACCAAAGTGAGACCGTCGCGCCGGTTCAGCTCGCGCACGACGCGGAAGACCTCCTCCGCCACCACCGGCGCAAGGCCCAGCGACGGCTCGTCGAGCATGACGAGCCGCGGCTGGCCCATCAGGCAGCGCGCGATCGCCAGCATCTGCTGCTCGCCGCCGGAGAGCGTGCCAGCGAGCTGGCGCCGGCGCTCCGAGAGGTGCGGGAAGAGCGCCAGCACCCGCGCCATCGCAGCGCTGGCGCCGGCACGCGCGCGTGGCGGCGTCGCGCCCATCTCGAGGTTCTCGCGCACCGTCATGTTGGGGAAGACCTGGCGGCCCTCCGCCACCTGACCGATGCCGAGATTGCAGATGCGATGCGGCGGCTCGCCTGCGATCTCGCGCCCCTCGAAGCGGATCGAGCCGCGATGCGGCCGCTCCATGCCGAAGACGGTGCGGATGAGCGAGCTCTTGCCCGCGCCGTTGGCGCCGACGATGGCGACGATCTCGCCGGCGGCGACGCTGAGCGACACGCCGTCGAGCGCCTGGGCGTCGCCATAGAAGAGATCGAGCCCGGCGATCTCCAGCATGCGCTCAGGCCCCCGGGCGCTCGGCCGCCTGCGCGTGGCCGAGATAGCATTCAAGCACCTGCGGGTCGCGCGCCACCTGCTCGGGCGCGCCCTCGCAGATCTTCTGGCCGTGATGCAGCACGACGATGTGATGCGAGAGCGCCATCACCGCGCGCATCACATGCTCGGTAAGCAGGATGGCGAGACCGGTCTCGCGCGAGAGATCGGCGAAGGCGCGCACCATCTGGTCGATCTCAGTCGGCCGCAGCCCCGCCATCACCTCGTCGAGCAGCAAGATCTTGGGCCGCGTCGCCAGCGCGCGCGCCGTCTCGAGCCGCTTGCGCTCGGGCAGCGTCAAGGTCTTGGCGGGATTCTCCGCCTTCTCGGCGAGCCCTAGGCGCTCGAGAATCTCCCACGCGGCCCGCCGCGCCGCGACCCGGTCGGCGGTCGCCTTGAAGGCGCCCACCATGACGTTCTGCAGGACCGAAAGCGCGCCGAAGGGCTTGACCAGCTGAAAGGTGCGGCCGATGCCGGCGCGGCAGGCCTGATCGGGCCGCCCGCCGGTGATGTCGGCGCCGTCGAGTACGATGCTGCCGCCGTCCGGAACCATCGCGCCGGCGATGAGGTTGAAGGTGGTGGTCTTGCCGGCGCCGTTGGGCCCGATCAGCGCGACGATGCCGCCCGGCGGCACGGCGAAACTGACATTGTCCACCGCCTGCAGCCCGCGGAAGCGCTTGGAGATGCCGCGCACCTCGAGCAGCGCCGCACTCACCGCCGGCGCTCCCAGAGGCCGAGCGCGCGACTGAGCCACGGCCACAGCCCCGAAGGCTGCAAGGCGACGATGGCGAGCAGCGCCGCGCCGTAGAACCATTGCTTGAGGCCGCTGATCTCGAAGTAGGTGGAGAGGTTGGTCATGGTCTCGCCGAGACCGGTGAGCAGGAACGCGCCGACGATCGGGCCGAACAGCGTGCCGAGCCCGCCGATGATCGGCGCGATGATGATCTCGATCGAGCGGCCCATGGCGAAGACCGTGTCCGGGTAGAGATTGTTGTCGTAGAAGGCGAGGAGCGTGCCGCCCAGCGCCGTCATCGCCGCCGACAGCGCCATGGCGGCGATCTTGTAGCGGAAGACGTCGATGCCGAGCGCGCGCGCCGCCTCCTCGTCCTCGCGGATCGCCTGCCAGTAATAGCCGACGCGGCGGTCGAGGAGGGAGTGGCTGAGCACCAGCGCGGCAAGGCTCAGCACCAGCAGCAAGTAATAGAACATCACGGGCGAGCCGCGCAGCCGGACCGGGTCGTCATGGGCGAGATTGGCCACCGGCAGGAACAGGCCCTCGGTGGCACCGACCCAGCCGAAATGATCGAACAGGATGCGCGTGAACTCGGCAAAGGCGATGGTCAGCAGCGCGAAATAGACGCCGCCGACACGGAAGCGAAAGGACAGCGCGGCGATCGCGCTGCCGGCCAGCGCCGCCACCGCCATGCCGGCGATCATGCCGAGCCAGGGCGTGAGGCCGAAATGCACGAAGAGCGCGGCGCTGGTATAGGCGCCGAGCCCGACATAGAGCGCGTGGCCGAGCGAGAGCTGGCCAGCGAAGCCGGTCATGATGTTCCAGGACTGGCCGAAATAGGCGGCGAACAGCACCACCACCAGCACCGAGACGATATAGGCGTTGACGAGGAACGGCAGCAGCAGCATCACGGCGAGGAAGAGGCCGAGCGCCGCCGCCGCGCGCGGCGAGAGGCCGAGCGCGCGCGACGCCCTCATGCGCGCCCCAGCAAGCCTTGCGGCCGGACCAGCAGCACCAGGATGAGGAGGCCGAAGCTGAAGGCGCTCTTGAAGGAGGGCTCGACGAGAAAGCCGGAGAGCGCCTCGGAAACGCCGACGAGAATGCCGCCGAAGAGCGCGCCGGGCATGCTGCCGAGCCCGCCGAGGATGACGATGATGAAGGCGAGCAGCGTGTAGTCGGTGGCGATGTAGGGCTGCACGTCGACCAGCAGCAGCATCAGGCAGCCCGCCGCGCCGACGCATGCGGCGCCGAGGCCGAAGGTCACGGCATAGAGCCGCTTGACGTCGAGCCCCACCACCTGCGCGCCGAACTGGTTGTCGGCGCAGGCGCGGATCGACTTGCCGGTGCGGGTGAAGCGGAAGAAGCCCGACAGCGCCGCCGCGCCGAGCACGGCGCCGGCCGCCGCCAGCAGGCGCACCTTGTCGAGCAACATCGCGCCGATCTGGTAGCTGTCATAGGCGTAGCCGAGCTGCACATTGCGCGCATCGGGGCCGAAGCCCATCAGCAGGCTGGCGGTGATCATGGTGGCAACGGCGAGCAGCAGCAGGAACTGCTCGTGATCGGGCCGAGCGATGTAGCGGTTGATGAGCCCGCGCTGCAGGGCATAGCCCAGCAGGAAGAGCGTCAGCGTCACCAGCGGCACCGCCAGCAGCGGATCGAGGCCGAGGCCGGCATTGGCGAGACAGGCGCCGTACATCGCCAGCACCATCATCTCCCCATGAGCGAAGTTGACGATCCGGACGACGCCGAAGATGACTGAAAGACCGAGCGCCATCAGCCCGTAGACGGCGCCCGTCAGCAGCCCCGCAACGATGATGTTGAGATAGAGCATCGCGCGCGGGGGGCTTGCTGGTCCGCGGCGGCGCGCTCAGGCGCGCTTCGACCAGCCCGGCACCGGGAAGACCGGCTTGGCCTCGGCATTCTCGGTCGGCAACACCACGGTCGGCCTGCCATCGAGGATCTGCACCACGCCCGAAGGCAGGTTGACGTTCTGTCCCTTGGCGTCGAAGGTGATGGCGCCGCCGATCATGACGCGCTCTTTGATATCGGTCGCCTTGAGCGCCTCGACCAGCGCCTGAGGCTTGGCCGAGCCCGCGCGCTTGTAGGCGTCGGCGCCGATTAGGAAGCCCTCGAAGGTGAAGCCGGCATCGAGCGTGCAGACCTCGTCCGGATAGGCCTTGGTGAACGCCGCCGTGAAACTGCGGGCCAAAGGCTGCTTAGGGTCGAGCCAGGGAATGTTGGTGATGGCGTAGTCGGCGTACTTGCCCAGCACCTTCATGAACTGCGTCTGGTACATGCCGGGGCTGCCAGGGCTGATGATGCCCATCGGCTCGTATTTCTGCTTCACCATCTCGCGCACCATGATGATGACATCCTGGAGCCGCGTCACCACCATCTGCAGCTCGGCGTTCGCCGCCTTCGCCTTCGCCACCTCGATCGACAGATCCTTCGCCTGCGGATCGTAGGAGATGGTTTCGACGATCTGAAACGGCAGGTTGGCCTTGGGCATCAGCGCGTTAATGCCCTTGAGCATGCTCTGGCCAAAGGTGTCGTTGATGATCAGCAGCACCGCGGTCTTGGGCGAGGTCCTGGTCGCCGCGAAGAGATCATTGAAGCGGGCGAGGCCGTGGCTGCCGAGCATCACGCTGGTCGGGAAGTTCCGGAAGACGTACTTGTAGCCCTGCTCGGTGATGGCCGGATCGGCGCCGATGTTGATGACAAAAGGGATGCCGTTCTGCTCGGCGACCTGGGCGATGGCGAAGGTCTGGCCGCTGTCGAAGGCGCCGACCAGCATCTCCGCGCCGTCGCGGATCAGCTTCTCCGCCCGGGTGCGCGCCACTTCCGGCTTCGATTCGGTGTCGGCATCGATGACCTCGACGGCGTAGCCCATCGCCGGCAGCAGCTTCCTGGCGAGATCGACGCCGCGCTGACAGCTCTGGCCGATTTGCGCCTCGAAACCCGAGCGCGGTAGCAGACTGCCGAGCTTGATCGGGCGGGCGGCGGCGCGGGCGCGGCCGACGTCGGCGAGCAGCGCGCCGCTCGCGGCGGCGCCGAGAGCGAAATCACGACGGGTAAGCGTGCGCATCATCGGGGCCTCCCCGGCGGTCTGATGCCGCCGCTTTTCATGATTGTAATGCCGGATCGTTCGCCATCCGGCGTCGGTCGCCACCATACCGGAACGGCGACGGGGATCAAGCCGCGCTCGCGCGTGGTTGCGTTGTCGCGCGCGGCCTTTAGACTGCGTCACCCGTCGAGCCAGGACGCCCTGATGAGCCGCCAGGATCTGTTTCCGCCGATCGAGCCCTTCGCTACCGGCATGCTCAAGCTCGACGGGGTGCACACGATGTATTGGGAGCAATCGGGCAATCCGCGCGGGCTACCGGTTGTCTTCCTGCATGGCGGCCCCGGCGCGGGCGCGACGCCGACCCATCGCCGCTTCTTCGATCCGCAGGCCTATCGCATCATCGTCTTCGACCAGCGCGGCGCCGGACGCTCGGCGCCGCTGGGCGCGCTCGCCGACAACACGACGGCGCATCTGGTCGCCGATATGGAGCGGCTACGGCTCCATCTCGGCATCGAGCGCTGGGCGGTGTTCGGCGGCTCGTGGGGCTCGACGCTGGCGCTGGCCTATGCTCAGGACCATCCGCAGCGCTGCGGCGGCCTGGTCCTGCGCGGCATCTTCCTCTTCCGTCGCGCCGAGGTGGATTGGTTCCTCTACGGCATGCGCAGCGTCTTTCCCGAGGCGTGGCGCACGTTCTCGGGCTTCCTGCCGGAGGCGGAGCGTGGCGATCTGCTGACGGCGTATTACCGCCGGCTGACCGATCCGGACCCGGCGGTGCACATGCCGGCGGCGCGCGCCTGGAGCACCTATGAGGGCGCCTGCTCGACGTTGCTGCCAAGCCCGGACACCGTGGCTGCATTCGGCGAGGATCGCATGGCGCTCGGCCTCGCCCGGATCGAGGCGCACTACTTCCGCTGCAACGTCATCCCGCCGGAGCGGGATTTGCTGCGGGGCATCGAGCGCATCCGCCGCATCCCTGCCTTCATCGTCCAGGGCCGCTACGACATGGTCTGCCCGATCGTCAGCGCCGACGAGCTCGCCTGCGCCTGGCCCGAGGCGGAGTACACGGTGGTCGCCGATGCCGGCCATTCGGCGATGGAGCCGGGCATCCGCGCCCGGCTGGTCGCCGCCACGGAGAAGCTGCGGCGCAGCCTGTAATCCCGGCGCCGCTTGCCAGCATCGCCGCAAGCCCTAAGATGAGGGCGTCGCTGCGACGGCTGCAAGGGGGGGGAATGAGCCGGCGAACCAGCGGTTTCGGGGCGGTTTTTCTTGCACTCGTGCTCGGCCTGGCGGCATCGGCGGCGCGGGCGGACGATCCGGATCTCCTGGCGGTGGGGGCCGGCACCTATAACGTGCTGCGCCAATCCAAGGAGGCGGAGCTCCGCCTCGAATACCGTTTCTCCGATCGCTTCCTCTATATCGTCCGACCGGTGGTGGGCATGCTCGCCACCGACGAGCGCAGCTTCTACGCCTATGGCGGCATCCGCCTGGACTTCGAGATCGACCGGCATTTCGTCATCATGCCCGAAGCCGCGTTCGGCTATTGGTCGCGCGGCAACGGCAGGGATCTCGGCGGCCCCGTGGAGTTCAAGACCGGCGGCGAAGTCGCCTATCGCTTCGACGATTATTCGCGCCTCGGCTTTCTCTTCGATCACATCTCCAACGCCGGCATCTACAGGAAGAATCCCGGCGTCGAATCCGCGCTGATCGTCTACTCCATCCCGATCGGCAGGCCGCGCGGCCCGTAGACATCGCCGGCCCGGAGTCGTGGGCCGCCGATTCCTTGCCGCCCATTAACCACGTCGACGGTGATTTGAGGCGATTTCGCCCCGCAAGGGTTGCCGCTTGTTAACTAGCGCTCAACCGATGCGCGGTATTTTTCCGGCATCGCGGCTGCGGCGATCCACGCGCCGCCTCACCCGGTCGACCTGGAGTACGCGCTTTGCGAAACATCGAAAAACATGTGTTGGTGGTCGATGACTACAACACGATGCGGCGCATCCTGCGCAACCTGCTGTCCCAAATCGGCTTCAGCAATGTCGAGGAGGCCGAAGACGGCTCGACCGGGTTGCGCAAACTGCGCGAGCGGCCGTTCGGCCTCGTCATCTCCGACTGGAACATGGCGCCGATGTCCGGCCTCGAGTTCCTCAAGGAGGTGCGCTCGGACGGCGCGCTGAAGGACATGCCCTTCATCATGATCACCGCCGAGAGCAAGACCGAAAACGTCGTGGCCGCGAAGGAAGCGGGGGTCAGCAACTACATCGTCAAACCCTTCAACGCCGACACGCTCAAGAAGAAGATCGAGGCGGTTCTGGGGGAGCTCTGAGCCAATGTCCTCTCAGCGTCGGCCCGAGCTGAGCGAGGAAGAATACCTCGACATCGAGGAAGCCCTCGCCAGCAATGCGCGCGGCCGCAGTTTCCTGCGCATGCGCGACCACCGCGCCCGCCTCGTCGCCGTCAACGAGGTGCGCAAGCTCGCGCGCGAAATCAAGGACATGCAGAAAGCGACCGCCGAGACCGGCGGCGAAAAGCGCGACGAGGCGCATATCCGCATCCTGCGCGAAGAGCTGCGCGAGATGAGCGCCTATATCCATCAGACGCGCCGCGAGATCGCTGCGCTGCGGCCGGCAGATGGAGGCTCGAACAGGATCATGGCCGCCACCGGCGAGCTCGACGCCATAGTCTCCGCCACCGAGCGCGCCACGTCCGAAATACTGAACGGCGTCGAGCGCATCAACGAGCTCGCCTTGAAGCTGCCGAAGACGGACGAGGTCGCGCCCATCGCCGACGAGATCCAGGCGCAGGTGACCGAGGTGCTGACCGCCTGCTCGTTCCAGGACATCACCGGCCAGCGCACCACCAAGGTGGTCAACACGTTGCGCTATCTCGAGCAGCGCGTGAACTCGATGATCGAGATCTGGGGCGTCGAGGGCGCGACCCCGGCGACAGCCGCGCGGGAGCCCGCCGACGACCGCCGGTCGGACGCGCATCTTTTGAACGGCCCCGCCACCGATGGCGGGCCGAGCCAAGCCGATGTCGACGCCCTCTTCGAGCAGCTCGGCAAGGCCACCGAGAAGACCGCCGGCGGCGACAAGGCCGAGCCTCACAGCAACAGCCAGAGCCAGATCGACGCGATGTTCAACGCGGCCCAGTAGCGCTGCGCGGTAGCCGCCGACCTCTGTCGTCACCGCGCTCGCGGGCCGGGCGCAAGATCAACCGCGTTCACCTCGGCGAGTAGGATCCGGCGCGCGATCCCGCCGCGCCAGCATGGCGTCCATGCGGCGTGCCGATTGCATCGCGACCGGTTGCGGCCTAGCTTGACGTGCAAGGAAGCCCATGCCGTTCGGCCGTGCCGCAACGAGACCCAATCCGATGCGTGCCAGAAAGCGCGTGCTGATGAAGGGACAGCAGGAGCACGTCATCGCGCGGTTCGACAGGCTGCCGACACACGCCGCGGCGGCTGGCTGAGGGGAAAACGGCGTTTCGCGCAGCAAGGAGGAACGGACGATGGCGGTCGACGGCACTTGGAAGATTGCGATGGAAACGCCCATGGGCACGCGCAATGCGACGCTCACGCTGTCATCGAGCGGCGGCGCGCTCACCGGCTCGATGTCTGGCGAAGCCGGTTCGACCAATATCTATGACGGGAAGGTCAGCGGCGACCAGGTGTCGTTTAAGGTCGACATCACCCAACCGATGTCGCTCACCCTCGACTTCACCGCCGCCATCGCCGGCAACAGCCTCTCCGGCACCGTCAAGCTCGGCATGTTCGGCGACGCGCCGCTCTCGGGCACGCGGGCTTAGCCGCGATCGGGGCGCACTGCCGGAATCGAAGGTTCGGCGCCGGGCTTCCTGCGGGCGCACCGGCCGCCGCCCTATCGGCCCAGCCCGGCTGCGCGGCAGGTCGACGCCGCGGTTGGCAGGCGAGGGGCGCGCTGCGAAGCCGGCGTCAGCCTGCAGCAGCTCGGCGAAGCGATCGGCGCCAGCGCCGAGACGGTGCGGCGCTACGAGACCGGCGCGCGGCGCATGACGCCGGCGCGCCTCGCCCCGCCGTGCGCTTCCATGGCGTCCCACTCGCGTGGTTCTTCGGCAACGACAATTCGCCCGCGCCGCCGCGGCGCTGAACGGAAAGGTCCGAACGGCGCCGGGCTGCCCCGGCGCCATCCATTACGACCAAGCCTCGCGCGTCAGCGGAAGGTGATTTCCACCACGCGGTTGCGCGGTTCATGCACCCCCGGGTGCGGTCGGCACCGGCGGCTCGCGCATGCCGACCCAGCGCTCTCCGATGCGGTCGGCCGGCACGCTGTCGGATCGCAGCGCTTCACGCACGGCGCCGGCACGGCGATGCGAGAGTGCCATATTGTAAGCGTCCCTGCCAAAGAGATCGGCCTTGCCGCCGGCGGCGGCTTCTGCTTCAGGGCGGCGGGCTGCACCACGCCATGCTCGAGCTCGTCGAGCGCCGCGATGAACTCGGCATGGCGGGGGCCGTTAGTCGCGGTGCGCCAATCATCCTCCATGCGCTCGCCCCAGCAGTCGTAGCGCTCCTGCGCGCGCCGCGCTCGCCGGCCGGCGTTCGCGCGCGCCGCCATCGAGCGCGGCGACGAGGCGGCGGCGGCCCTCCGACAGCTCGTGGCGCGTCTGCAGCGGCACCTCGAGCGGCACAAGCCAGTTGCGCTTCTCCTCCGGCACCACCACTTGGCCACATCCGGCGGCAAGGCCCTTGCGCGAGAAGGAGTCGGCATCCGCCCAATCGCGATCCTGGTCCGCCAGGTGGCTGGCGAGCCCGGCATATTCGCGGGCCAGCGCCTCATTGAAACTGGCAACGGCCGGCGTGCCGATTGCTGCGCCGCCGGCAAATTGAAGGGCTCGAGGACGACGTTGCCGCGCATGCGCGAATGACCAGGTCGAGCAGCCCGCGAACGCGAAAACACCGAGCAGGGCGAATGAGGTGGCGTCGAGCGCCGCCGGCGAATAACCGGCGGCTTCCTCCGCTGCGCAGCGGCGCAGGCGCATAAAAAATCGGCGGTGGGGTCCGCGACCCGCGGATGGCAATCGGAATCGACGATCGCCGCGGCGAGCAGCGCCCAATAAGCATCCTCGGCAGAGCTGGCACGGCCGGCCTCGATCGCATGTCGGATCGCCCTGCCGGCGCGGTGCCGCGGCAGCAAGGCGAGGAAAGCGGCGAGAGCGTCCTTGTCGAAGCGTATCGCCGGCGGCGGAGCGCACGCGTCCGGTCATGCGGCCTCCTTCGCGGCGCAGCCAGAGCGCAGCCGGGGTTTCGCCCTGCGGCCGGGTCCAGCCGCGGCGAAACCCGGCGCGGGAGGGTCAGATCGTCGCTAGAACAGGGCGACGAGCCGCTGCCATAGGCCTGGCGCGGGGGCCCGTACCGCGGCGAGGTGCTGGCCCGCCAGGATGTTGCGGCGCGCCTGCCGCAACACCTGCAGGACCACCGCATGCGTCGTGGCACGGTGGTCGTTGAAGGTCTCGATCCGCGGATAGGAGCGACCGGTGACCTGCTCGATGGCGGCGAGCAGCGGCACTTTCAGCACTTGGTCACCATGCACTTCCAGGACGGCGCCAAGTATGCAGCGCCGACCGTCATTCGATTTCAGCACCCCCTTGCACCATTTCTCCGGCGTGTCCAGCAGGCCGATGACCCGGTCGATCTTGTCAAGCGTGTCGAGCTGGATCCCCATTCCTTTGCCATCGAAGGGCATGGCATCCTCCTTTCCAGGTTGCACAACGCCGGGAAACAAGGTGCGGATCGGAGCCGTGGCGCACGATGCCGGCTTGCCGCCCCGCCGTCCGTCGCGGCCTTGCCGTCGCCGGCCGTGCGAGGATGCGGCAGCATCGCCGCGCTACGCTAACGATAGAACCGTCCGAGGCAAGGCGCCATTGTTTATGTGTCGGGGCGGCGCGAACAATCGGTCTTCCCTCGCCGCGCCCGACGAGGCTGCCCGGCACCGCATCGGATGGAGGACATACCAGCGCCTCGCAGCCTAAGATCATGCGGCAATCATCATGGGGGCGGAAATGCCGAATTACGTCTATGTCGGGGCGGCGCCCTATTACGGAGCGCGGAAGGATGCCGTCACGGACGGGCTGTATCGCCTGGATACCGGTCGCGGCCGATGGGACAAGCTGACTGGGGGACTGCCCGACGGGGTCGAAGCGCGCTGCCTCGCGCTCGCGCCCGGCGTCAGGGAGGTAATCTATGTCGGCACGCAGCAGGGCCCCTATCGCAGCGCCGACGGCGGCGACAGCTGGAGCCAGCTCAAGCTGCCCGGCAAAGAGCAGCTGGTATGGTCGATCCTCGTGGATCCTGGCGATGCGCAGACAATCTATGTCGGTACCCAGCACACCACGATGTACCGCAGCCGCGACGGCGGCCAGAACTGGACGGAGCTGAGCCCGCCGGCGCCCAACGGCATGGTGAGGATGAGCTTCCCTTGCCGGGTCATCCGTCTGGCGCTCGACCCCGCCGACCCCCGCCAGCTCTACGCCGCCCTCGAGGTCGGCGGCGTGCTGCACAGCCGCGACGGCGGCGACAGCTGGCAAGGCTGTAACGAGAGCCTGCTGGAATTCACCCGGGAGCCGCGCCTGCGGAGCCGCATCGTCAGCGACACCGAGAGCGAGGGTATGATGGATTCCCACGCCCTCGAGGTGAGTCCGGCCAAGCCCGGCACGGTGTTCCTGGCGAACCGCATGGGCCTTTTCCGCAGCGGCGACCGCGGCGCGCATTGGCAAGAGATAGGCATCGGCCGCTTCTCGCCGCTGACCTATGCGCGCGACATCAAGGCGTCGCACCACGACCCCCGGACCATGTATGCCGCGCTCAGCCTCGCCGCGGTAAGCGATCAGGGATCGCTCTACCGGAGCCACGACCTCGGCGAGACCTGGCAGCGCTTCGACCACGACGTGGCGATGACGAGCACGTTGATGATCATCTCCGAGAGCGCCGCCAATCCGGACCGGGTCTATTGCGCCACTCGAAAAGGCCAGGTGTTCGGCACCGAGGATGGCGGCAAGCGGTGGCGCGAGTATCGGCTCCCCGACGGCGTCGAAGGGGTCTACGCCTTGGTTGCGGCATAGCGGACGCCCGGCGGCGGCGCCTCGCCTTCACCGAGCCGCATCGTCGCCCCGTCGTGAGTGAGCCGGATCATCGTGCAGCGGAAAGCCACTTCATACCACCGCGAGGGCAGTGTGCGTGAGGGCCATCAGCCGAGGATCGCGCGGCGGCGCTCGAGACTGGCGGCGGGCCACAGCGTCCGCGAATTGTAATAGCGTCGAAGGCGGGAATGGACTCGGGCAGCGCGATCCAGGGCAGCATGGAGCGGACATAGATGTGCACATCCGGCGGCAGCTGCGCCGGATCGCCCAAGGTGCCGACGCGCACGAAGCGCAACGCAGCAAGTCCGCCATACTCGCTCCACAGCGCGGTTTGGCAGGCGGAACAGCGAAAGATGTGGGATGGCTTGCCGCTGTCGGTCGGCACCGCGACGGCTTTGAGATCGCCCCGGTCGGTTTCGATCAAAGCGTTAATGACGAAGGCGCTCCCCGTCTGCCGATGGCAGTCGCGACAGTGGCAGCAACGCACGAACATCGGCGCGGAATTGAGCCGATATCGGACAACCCCGCAGCCGCCTTCCAGCCGTTTTCCATCTGATTTAACCCCTCCCGCCCTCTCGGACGCACTTCGGCCAAGTGATCCTCGGGCCCTCAAGACGGGCGTCGATGGTCCAGGGTCATGTTAGCTCTTCCATCATGCCCCGCTGTTTGAGATGGTACGCGACTGCGCGTTGCACTATAAAAAATATTGAAGGTCTGGAAGA